>NZ_JBSFYP010000055.1:0-45450 GCF_053599835.1 Micromonospora sp. NPDC005163 | reverse complement strand
GCGGTACCACCCTCCTCCTCGAACCGGTACCAGGCGATCGACCCGCCGGCGGTGCTCCCGGTCGGCGAGTCCAGCATCGACCGGACCTCCGCCTGGCTCAGGGCCCGGTCGAAGATGTGGAACTCGTCGATGCTCGCGTCCAGGAACGCATCGCCGTACTGCGACCGCCCGATCCACCGGTTACCGGGATTCCCGAGGTTGGCCGGGCTCAGCGTCATGGCCGTGTTCTGGCCGGCCTGCTGACCGTTCACGTACAGCGTGCCGGTCTGCTGGGTGAGCGTGACGGCCAGGTGCACCCACTGGTTGGTCGGCAACGCCGCGTTACCGTCGATCCGTTGCTCGCCACCGCTGCCGCTGACCGTGATCGCGAACCGCGGCACGTTTCCGGTGACACCGGCACGCGGAGTCAGGAACATGTTGACCGTGGTGTTCTGACCGAAGTCGAACAGCCGGCTCCAGTTCTGGGTGGCCGCGAGGTTCACCCAGGTGGCGATCGTGAAGTCGGCGAGCTGGCTGATCGCCTCCTGCGGAAGGGTCACATGCTGCGCCCGGCTGGGGCCATTCAGGCGGAGCGCGCTGCCGAAGCGGCCCGGCACCCGGCCGATCTGCGGCTCCTGCGGCTCCTCACCGCCCGGGCCGCCATCGCCCATCCGCGCGGTGATCGCGGCCTGGCACGCCGCGAGTTCGCCGACCATCCAGTCGAGCTTGGTCTTGAAGATCGGCTCGCCAAGGTCGGCGTAGCCCTGCGCCAGGGCCGTCATGAAGTGGCCGGCCCAGTGGCCGCTGAGCAGACCGCCGTCCTCCCACCCGCCAGGGACGGAGACGCCCGCCGGGTTCGGCCGACCAGCCTGGTTGTTGAACAGCACAAGGAAGCGCCGCTCGTCGAACTGCCGGAGCCAGGCCTTCATGCGGTCGCGCTTCTCCTGGAGCAGTCCGTCGCCCAGCTTCACCTCCCGCAGCTGGAACGGCCTGACCGGGGCGGTGCCGCCGGGACCGGGATCGGCCGGGGTCGCGCCCAGGGCGGTCGCGCCGGTCGTCGTCCCGGTGGCTGTCGCCGCCTCGGCGGCGGTCGCCGGGAGCGCGCCCGCGGTGGCCACGGCGGCGGCGCCAATGGCCGATGCCTGAAGTACCTGACGTCGGCTGACGGGCATCTTGTCGGATTCCACCATTGCGGATCGTCCTTTCGGGCAGGGGGATTTACGGGGCCTTCGGCGCGTTGCCAGCCAGTGCCGAGGTCCGGGCTTCCGCCCGGCCCTCGTTCCGGGCGTCGGCGAGCAACTGCACGAGTCGCCGCCGGCGTCGGCGGACGGTGCTCCGGAGGGCAAACGCGAGGGCTGCGAGGGCTGCGGCCAGGGCCAGTTGCGGCCACGGCAGCGCCCAGATGGTGACGGTGGCGGTGGCGGGCCTGATCTCGGCGCCGGCGGGGCCACCACCGAGGACGGCCGGGGTGAGGTCGACGCGGGTCTGGAGCCGTCCCACCGCCCACACCCCGTCGAGGCGGGCCTCGACCTCCCGGGTGCCTCCGGGAAGCGTCTCCTCGACGTTCGTCGCGATTCGCCGTGTGGCCAGGTCGAACGGACCGGTGGCCGCCGTCCGGCCGGTGCCGGTCACCGCGACGTTGCCGTCGTTCGTCGTGGTGTACCTGAGACGGACGGTGCCGGCCGAGAAGGGATTCCACGAGCGCTCGTACCTGGCGGTGAGGCCGCTCACCGCCAGAGACGCGGTGACCGTGCCGCTGGCCCGCAGCATGACCCGGAACCCGACCCGACTCTCGACGGCGACCGTGCCTCCCGTGCTCGTGACCGCCGCCGCGATGCCGGCCGGGTGGTCCCCCGGCGTGGCGTCGCGGGGCACGGCGATGGTGAACGGCACCACCTTCGTCTGCCTCGGCCCGACGCTGACCGTCTCCTGCACCCTGATCCAGGTGCCACCGTCCACCGACTTCCGGTTGGACGGGAGCATGTTGAAGCGTCCCTTGTCGGTGAGGTAGCCGTCGGCCGCCTTCAGCGCGAAGACCACCGTGCCGTCGCTGAGGTTCCGCACGGCCAGGTGCTCGGTCACTACCTGGCCCGGGTCGAGCGTGCGCTCGACCCACCGGCGGCCGTCCGGGCCCTGCTGACTGGCCGGCTGGACCGCCCAGGTCAGCGTCGGGCTGGTGGGTTCCGCCACCGCGGTGGCGGGTGCGATCGGCACGGCGACGAACACGGCGGCCAGCACGGCGAGCAGTCGCAGCGGCGTCCGCGGCAAGGTCCGGATCATCGGGGTCCTTCGACGGAGGGATGTGATGGTGGGGGCCACGGCGACGCGGCCCCCACCCGTGCGTCACTCGAACAGCGAGAGGGTCAACGTCGAGGTGTACGAGCCGGCGGCGACATCCGCCGGGGTCCGCAGGTACAGGTCGGCGTCCACCGAGTACGCGTCGCCGGTGACCGCCTCGGAGTCGAACGTCGACACCAGCAGCTCCTGGTCGACGAGGCCCACGTTGTTGCCGGGCTGGGTCGGCTCGTCCAGGACGGTCACCACCTCCTCGCCTTCGGTGACCAGGCCGCTGTCGCCCCCGTCGAGAAGGCGCGGCTTCCAGCCGAGATGGCCGGCGCTGATCGGCGCCTGGCCGGCGCCGCCGACGAAGTCGGTGGCGCTACCCAGCACGGCCCAGGCCGCGTTGTCGGGCACCTCCTCGGCCGTACGGGTGTCGGTGACCGTCACCGTCGGCAAGCTGCCGACGAACTGACGGACCAGCAGGGTCGAGCCGTCCTCGGACAGCGCGACGGAGTTGCCGGCGATCGACATGGCGAGCACGCCGGGTTCGGCGATCTCCTCGATGTCGACCGTCACCCGCACGTCGGCGCTGTCGCCGGGCTCGGCCTGGACCGGCGCCTGCAACGCCACCGTCCCGACCAGCACCGCACCCGCGGCACCGGCCGCGAGCAACCGCCTACGGTTTCCTGTGTTCATCTGCTACTCCATCGTCGCTAGTGGTTACGGGGCCTGACGGGGATCGCCGGCACAATCGGCGCCGGCGTGGTCTGCGGTGCGGACGGTCGTCACGTCCACACCGTTGATGGGCCCGGTGGCGCGGACGGTCGCCGAGCCGGCCGGCACCGAGGGCGTCCGGGTGGCGAACGACTGGTAGGCGTTCGCACCGGGTGCCACGTCGGCGACGGAACGCTGGCCGTAGGCCGTCTCCAGGACGATGTCCACGGGCGCGTCGTGCTCGTTGCGCGCCTGCACGGCGACGTACGCCCTACCGCCGACGCACCGCGCCTGGACGCTGACCGTGACGGGCAACGCGGGTTGGACACCCGGGTCGTCGGCGACGACCCGCCACTCCGTGATCGCGACCGCGGAGTAGGTGGTGCCGTTCCCGTCGGCCCGGATCGTCGCCCGCACCCGAGGTGTGGTGACCGGATCGAAGGTGACGGTGTTGAACGCGGTGGTGCTCGTGCCGTAGGCGGACGCGCCGGTCACGTCACGCCAGGCCGAGGTCCCCTCGTCCCAGTACTGCAGCACCCACCCGTCGGGTTCGGCGACGCCGTCGCCGGTGCCGCGGTTGGAGTCCCGCCAGAACTTCAGCTCCGTCCCGGTGACGCGCACCGGTCGGGCCCAGTCGTACTGGACCCACTGGGTCGCCGGGCGGGTCCCGGACCAGGTGCCCCAGAGCTGCGCCTGGCTCGGGTTCGCCGGGTCGGCGCCGTCGTTGAGGGCGGTGAGGCTGTTCCAGCCCGCCGTGTAGGACGCGCTCGGGGTCGCGATGGGCCCGATGTTGCCGGTCAGCGGCCCGGACAGGTCCGCCGGGATGGTGACCGTCTTCGCGGTCTCCTGGTTCCCGGCCGTGTCGAGCGCGCGGAACGACACGGTGTGCCGGCTCGAGTCGGGCGCCGCGATGGCGCCGCTGTAGGCCGTCCACGGGCCGGCGTCGATGGCGTACTCGACACGGGCGAGACCGGAGGTCGCGTCGCTCGCGGTCACCGTGACCGCCCGGGTCGTGCTGTCCACGGTGGCCGTGCTGACCGGTGCCGTCGCGTCGATGCGTACGGCCAGGCTCGCGGGCTCCGAGGTGTTGCCCGCGCGGTCGGTCGCGGTCGCCCGGACCGCGTGCTGACCGTCTCCGGAGACGGTCACGTCGACGGACCGCACGGCGCTCGCGACGACCGGCTCGCCGTCGTCCACCCGCGACTCGATGGTCAGCCGACCGCCACCGTCGTCGACACCGGCGATACGCACCCGCACGGCGGACCGGAACCAGCCGGCACCGCCGGCGCTGCCGCTGGGTGTGAGCGTCAGCGTCGGCGCCGTCTCGTCGCCCTCGGTGTCATCCGGTGAGATGACCCTGACCTGGGCGGAGACGCGACCGGCGGCGTAGCCGAGCACGCTGCCCCCGATCGTGAACGTCCCGGGCGTCGCGACGTCCTCCGGCGTGACCGGGTCCCAGAAGACCGGCACCCGCAGCGTCTCGGCGCCGAACGACACCGGGAGGCTGTCGGGCAGCTCGGTCTCCCCCACCTCCACCGTCATTCCCGGCGGGGTGACGGACTCGGGCTGAGTGGCGAGGATCTTCCACTCCTCGACCGCCACTCCGGAGTAGGTGCTGCCATTGGTGGACGCGTCGAACACGGCGCGGACCTGCGTCGTGCTCACCGGGTCGAACGTGGTGTCCTGGAAGCCCTGCGTGCCGGTCGGGAAGCCGCTCGGGCTCGGCACGTCGGCCCACTGTCCGCTGTCGAGATTCCAGTACTGGAGGCGCCAGCGGGCGGGGGCCGCGACGCCCGCGCCGGTGCCCTGGGGCTGGTCGTTCCAGAAGTCGATCTGCGACCCGGAGATCCGCATCGGCTGGTCCCACGTGTACTGCGCCCACTGCTGGGGCGGGTTGTTGCCGGTCCAGGTGCCCCACATGTCCGGTGGCAGCGGGTTCGACCGGACGATCTCGTCGTTGAGCGCCTTCACCCAGTACTGCGTGGGCACCGGCACGTTGGAGACAGTGACCGTCGCCTCCTGGGCGATGTTCGCCCGCGGGGTGCGATCAGGCCCCCTGACCGGCGTCGGCGTCACGAGCTTCAGCCTCGGCGGGTTCTGCGTGTCGTCCCACTCGACGGGGTCGATCGCCACCGAGCGGCGGAAGTGGCCGCCGCCCACAGCGTCGGCGGTGTGGTACGCGATGTACCACCGGCCGTCGAACTCCAGGATGCCCGGGTGGCTCGTCGTCGAGGAAACCGGCCGGAGCATGGTGCCCCGGTAGGTCCACGGCCCCTCCGGCGACGACGCCGTCGCGTACGCGATGCAGGCGTGGTAGTTCGCCGGGGTGCACTGCGAGGTCGGACCGGCGTTGTTCCCGGCGTACGCCATGTAGTAGGTGCCGTTGCGCTTGAACGCCCAGGCCGCCTCGAAGAAGCCGGTCAGGCCGGTGACCGAGCGCTGGGTGGTGACCGGGGTCTTCATGTCCTGCTGGAGCTCGATCATCCGCAGCTGGCTGAACGAACCCCACCAGAGGTACACCCGCTGGTTCGGTGCCGTGCCGTCGACGAGGATCGTCGGGTCGATGTTGTGGATGGTGTTGGGCGTGGGCACCCGCTGCGAGATGATCGGCCCGCCCGCGTGGTCGGTCCACGGGCCGGTCGGGCTGTCCGAGACGGCCACGCCGATCGCGAACTTGTCCGAGGCCGGGCTGTCCCGTTCGTTGATCGGTACGTACCAGTAGTAGCGTCCGTCCACGCCCCGGACGACCTGGCCGGCGTACGCGCGCCCCGGCGTCGCCCAGGCGAAGACCTGTTCCGGGCGCATCAGCGACGGGTAGTGGGTCCACTCCCCCGCCTCGACGTCCGTGGTCCGGAAAGCGCCCCACTCGTTCATGACGAAGTCGTTGGTGGACGGCCCGGCCTGGTCGTGGCCGGTGTAGATGTAGAGCTGGTCCTGGCCGCTGTCGTTGCCGGGTGCGCCGCTCGGCACGACGACCGGCGCCGGGTCGGCGGAGTAGTAGCTGCCGTCGCCGAGGATCGGGTTGACGGTGTTGGTGAAGGTGTACGAGTCGGCGGCGTGCGCGGGCGCGGCGACCCCGACCAGGCCGGCGGCGACGAGCCCGGTGACCGCCGCCGCGGCGACCACCCTGCGGAGCCGGCGCACGGGCCGGCGGGTTGGTGGGGCGGCGCCGCGCACCACGGTGGTGTTCACGGTGTCGATCTCCTCACTGTTGTCCGGAGGTGGTGGCGGCGCCGGTGCGGCGCCGCCACCACGAAGGGTCAGCCGCAGGCGAGCGCGCCGAACGGCGCCTCGAACGCCGCCGTCACCGGCTGGCCGTCCACGCTGCCGGTGGCCTTCACCGTCGCGACCCCGGCCGGCACCGACTCGGCGCGGGTGGTGAACGCCTGGTAGGCGGACTTGCCGGGGGCGACGCCGGACACCGTGCGCGAGCCGTACGGCGTGATCAGCTCGATGGTGAGCGGCACGTCCTCGGCGTTGCGCGCGTTGACCGAGACGTAGGCGCGGGTGCCGATGCACTGGGTGCGCGCCTGCACCTCGACGTCCCACGTCGGGGTCTCCGGGGGGTCGCCCACGGTGAGGGTCAGCGTGGTCCGCGTGGCGCCGGCCTGGCTGACGTAGTCGGGCAGGATCAGGTTGCCGATGATGGTGTAGCGGCCGGGGGTGTCGACGATGTCCTCGTCGAACTCCCAGTCGACGCCGATGGCCTGGTTGTCGCGGGAGCCGTCGTTGTAGGAGACCTCCACCTTGTCCGGCAGGTGGGGCAGCTCGCCCACGTCGACGGAGCGCTCGAACGTCTCCGCGCCCTGGATCGAGATGCCGCCCGGGGCTGTCTCGGGACGCACGTACACGCGGGCCTCGGCGATCAGGCCGTACGCGTCGTTCGTGCCGTAGACCACGAACGGTTCGACGTTGGTCTCCGCGACCATCGCCGGCGTGATCTCCTGCCAGTTGAAGGCGACGGTGCCGCGCGCACCGCTGGCGTAGACCGCGTCGAGCGTGCTCGGCAGGGTGGGCACAGCGCCCACGGTGGTCCGGATGAGCACCGGAGAGCGCACCGAGTCGACGGTCTCGCCGTTGGCACGCCACCGCAGCACGCCGGTGCCGGCGCCGCTGCCCATGAGGCCCCAGATGCGGATGCGCAGATAGCTGGTCGTGACCGGTTGGAAGTCGAAGTGGTTGTAGGTGTTGGTGGCGAGCCCGTCGGCGTACGTCGAGTCCCCGGTGAGGGTGACCGGCGTCCAGGTGGTGCCGTCCGCGGAGCTCTCGATGGCGTACGTCGTGCCCGTGGGCCGGCGGGTGCCACCGTTGTCGTCGTACCAGTAGATGTCGGTCGACGACAGCCGCACCGGTGCGGTCCACCGGTACTGGATCCACGCCTCCCGCTCCGGGCTGGTGCCGTTCTGTGTCTGGCCCCAGTTGCCCCAGCCGTTCCCGGCACCCGGGTTCGAGCTGTTCGGGGTGGTGCTCTCCTTGACCCGCTGGTGGTTCTCCCACGACGCGGTGCCGCTGGTGCTGACCGTCGCCGAGGAGCCGAACTCGGCGACCACCTCCCGCTTGGCGAGGGTCACCGCCACGGTCGCCTCCGACCGCTTCTCGCCGTCGCTCGCGAAGAGGCGGAACACGTAGTCACCCTCGACCGTGCCGGTCACCCGGGTCGTCAGTGCCTTCGGGTCGGAGAAGATGACGCCCGCTCCGGGCGGGGCCGAGACGGTCTCCCAGCCGAAGGTGAGCTCGCTGTCGTAGGGGATGCCGTCGTCGGACGCCGTGCCGACCAGCCTGGTGGACAGGTTGCCGTCCGCCGAGCCGTCGCGCGCGGCGGTGACCACGGGGGCCTGGTTGGAGACCTCCGGTACGTCGCGTCCCGAGTCGAAGACCTGGACCTCGGAGATCGCCGTGTAGAACGTCGGGTTGTTGGTGAAGGCGATGCGCAGTTTGCTCGACGTCACGGTGTCGAACAACGCCTCGTTGAACTTCGCCGACGGGACGGTCGGGTTCTTGAACTGGCCCGGTACCTCCTTCCAGCCGCCGTCGCCGTCGGGCACCTGCACCCACCAGCGCGCGGGCTCGCGGTAGCCCCCGGCCTGGCGGTCGCTGACGGCGTACACCTTGACGTTGTCGAAGGATTTCGCCGACCCGAGGTCCAGCTCGATGTAGCCGTTCTTGTCGGTCGTGCCGTAGTTGCCCCAGTACGGCTCGTTGGCGGTGACGCCGTCGGTCACGGCCGCGAGCGACACGGGCCGCTCGGTCTCCTTGATGGCGCCGGGTGTGTAGTTCATCGAGGTGGTGCTCCAGCCGGGCGTGTGGAACTGCCGCCACGGCGTCGGCCGCACGCCCTGCTGGCTGTACGACGAGCTGAGGTTGGCGCCCGCGGCCAGGTTCGGCGCGTCCTCGGTGAGGTCGATGCCGGCCGTCTTCAGGTACTCGACGACGCGGGTGTCCTCGATCGGGGTGTCGACCGCGCTCGGGACGTCGGCCCCGGTCGTCGCGGTGAACGTGACGGTCAGGCCGGCCTCGGCCTGGACCTGGTTGGTGCGCGGGTCGTAGGTGAGCTTGCCGATCTTGTCGGTGCTGACCTTCTTCTCGCCGTTGAGGAACAGGCTGTAGCCGGCGCCCAGGCCATACTTGCTGCCGTCGGGGTCCCAGACGATGGTGACGTCCTGCCCGTGGTAGCGCAGGTTGTTGGCCATGAAGTGGTCGTAGCCGAATTTGATCGGCGATAGCTCGATCTTGTCGTCGGAGCGCGGCTGGAGGCCGGCCATGTCCTCGACGAAGATGTAGTTCATGTTGCCGAGCATCACGTGGTTCGGGTTGTTGCGGTTGTAGGTCTTCGCGGTCGGGTTCCAGTTGGAGTAGTACTCCGCCTGGTTCGGGGCGCGCAGGTCCGCGTTGGGGTAGATGCTCCAGGCCATCCAGTCCAGCAGCCGCTTGGCGTACGCCGGGGTGATGTACTTCTGCTCCGGGTCGTAGTGGCGCAGCGCCGAGCGGACTCCGCGGTACTGCACGGTGAAGTTGATGTTGGAGAAGTTGTTGGAGCCGCCGATCCCGTAGGCCGTCCGGTCGTACTGGTTGGCGGTGTAGAACGGGAAGATCGGGAAGTTGTCGCCGTAGGTCAGGAAGCGGTACCCGTCGACGTAGTTCTGCCACTGGTCGTACGGGATGAGGTTCTCGGCGTAGACGTCGTAGAGGTTCGACTCCCGGGCCGGGATCAGGTCGCGGGACGTCGCGGGCAGCGGGTTGGGCCGGCCGTTGGCGCTCGCCGCGCTGGTGGCGCCGTGGGAGGTGCCGGCGAGGAACATCCGCATGTCGGGGCTCCACAGCCGGTCGAGGATCGCCGCGCGGATCGCGTCGGCGCCGCCGGCCATCTCGTCGACCTTGCCCTGGTCGGCGCCGGCGAGCTGGTAGAGCTGGCGGGCGGCGTCCAACGCGCCCCACACGTACGCCGACTCGGGGCGCTCGATGGTGCGCGCCCCGGGTGCGCCGGCGTTGCTCTTCGGGTAGCCGAAGGTGATCGCGTCGGCGTCGTTGCCCGGCATGTAGTTGGTGTCGTAGGCGATGAGCTTGTCGTCGTTGCCGTCGTAGTGCTCGAGCTGACCGACGCCGTCGCCCTCGAAGTAGCGGGCGAACTTCCGGGCGATCTCCTTGCCGCCGCCGTGCACGTTGTAGGCCTCGAGCCCGGCGGTGCCGATGTACTGCGAGTAGTGGTTGTTCCAGCTCGTGTGCCCCGGGCTGTCGAGGAAGGCCGACGAGCCGGACAGCTCGCCGATGTTGAGGACCTGGCCGTACGGCAGGTAGGGCGTGCGCAGCCACTTGGTGTCCTGCAGGTGCATCGGCTGGGTCAGCGCCACGGCGTTCTGGTAGAGGTTCACCCCCTCGATCGTCGTGGGGTACTGGTAGACGTGGCCGGGCGCGTTGGCGTCGAGGGTGTTGTACCGCTCGCCCCACCAGCGGTAGACGATGGCCTTCTCCAGCGCGGGATCGGGCACGTTGATGTAGGGCACGTCCTGCGCCCAGCGGCGGTTGAAGGCGGTGATGCCGGTGCGCACGGCCGTGGCCGGCGACATCTCGGCGTACTCCTGGTAGCTCTGCACGGCCCTGGTCAGGCTGGCCGAGGAGACGGCGCCGACCACGGACAGCGACACCGAGCCGCCGGCCGGCACGGTGATCTCGCGGTCCAGGTTCGCTCCGGTACGACTGAAGCCGGCACCGGTGACGTCGACTCTGATCGAATCCCACGCCGTGTCGACGAGCCCGTTGTTGGCGCCACTGGTGATGGTGCGCGTGCCGGTCAGCGCGGCGGCGCCCGGTCCGGCCTGGGTGGCCAGCGGGGACGCGGCGCGGACGGTGAAGGTGGCCGACGCGTCGCCGGGGTTGTCGAAGTCGAGGGCGGTGACGGCGACGTTGTCCTCGGTGATGAACTTGGTCTGGTTGGCGGTGACTCCGGTGGTCCCGATCGTGTACCGGCTCTTCGCGTGGCTCGGCGCGTTGAACCGGTTGGCGTTGACCTCGGCGACGGTCTGCCCGGGCACCGTGACGGTGTACAGGTTGCCGAGGTTGTTCGGGCCACCGACGTACGCGCTGCCGGCGAAGCCCATGACGGTGAAGTTGTTGTTGCTCGCGCCGCGCATGTAGAGAGAACGGCCCCGGCTCATCAGCACCGCCGACCCGATCGTTCCGGGGACGCCCAGCACGCGGTCGAGGTAGTAGTCCGTGCCGCCGGCGGCCAGGTCCTTCTCGAAGATCGACTGGTGCATGTTCCCCGCGGTGAACGGCACGCCGGGCTTGAGCTGGTTGGCGACGTCACCGACGTTGCTGTAGGTCGGGTCGCCGATCTCCATGGCATGGTTCTGCCCGTTGGTGTAGACCCCGACGTCACCCTCGTTGCCCGGCAGGACCGGGCTGGCGGCGTGGGCCGGAGACGGTACGCCGACCGCCCCTCCCAGCACCAGCGCGCCCAGGGCGGCCCAGAGGGGCACCCTCCTCACTCTTCTATGGATCATGTCGTTTCCTCCCTGTCGTCGGTGCGGCTGAACGGGCGAGGCGCGTACGGGCGTTAGCGCTAACATCAGGGAGCCGGTCGGCCCCTGACATCTCGTCAATGCTCTGTCGGGAGCCAGACGCGCATGGTCGAGGGCCCTCGGTTGGCCCAGTCGTGGTACTCCACCAGCGCCACCTCGTCGACGCCCTCGTCGACCACCGGCGCCGACTCGGCCGCGTCGGTCCGGTACGGCCAGTCGTGCTCGCGTGGATGGACGCGCCGGCATTGCACGGTGACGCGGCCGTCGACGAGGCGGGGCGGTTGGCTGGTGTCGACGCGGAGCTCGTCGACCGTCTCGACGTCGGGCACGTCCACCGACTCCAGGGCGAGCACGAGGGGGCCGTGCTCCACCGCGACGCAGCCACGGACCGCGTCGATGCGGGCGTCCGGGTAGGTGAACCGGGGCGCCATCGGCAGGGACAGAACGACCTCGTCGTCCCGTCGCCACGTCCGGTTCTCCGTGACGAGGCCGGGACCGACCGCACGGGTTTCTCCGTCGACGGTCAGCGTCGCACCCTGGCCCGCCCAGCCGGGCACCCGCAACGACAGCGACCAGGGGCGGTCGTCGTCGCTCTCGATCCGCACCCGGACCTGCCCGCTGTGCGGGTAGTCGGTCGCGATGCGCACGCACAGGTCGCGCCCGTCGGCGAGGCGGTGCTCGACGGTGCCCGGCAGGTACTGGTGCAGTTGCAGACCCTCGTCGTCGGACGTCGCGACGTAGGCCGCCAGGCTGGCCAGGGTGCGGGCGACGTTGGTCGGGCAGCAGGAGACCTCGAACCAGGGCGCCCGCAGCGAAGCCGCCGCGCGCAGGCTGGGCCGGTCGGCGTCGGGAAGGCTGCCGAGCTCGCGGCGGTGCAGCGTGTTGGTGTAGAAGAAGCTCCGTCCGTCGGCCGACGGCGAGGTCGACACCACGTTGAACAGCGTCCGCTCGATGACGTCGGCGTACCGGGGGTCGCCGTCGGCGAGCAGCAGCCGCCACGCGAGCATCACCGAGCCGACGCCGGCGCAGGTCTCGGAGTAGGCACGGTCGGGAGGCAGCACCCAGTCCTCGCCGAACGCCTCGTCCTGATGCCGGGAGCCCTGCCCGCCGGTGACGTACGTGCGCCGGGCCAACCCGTTGCTCCACTGGGTGCGCACCGCGTCCAGCAGGCTGGCGTCCTTCAGTTCGACGGCGACGTCGGCGGCGCCGGCCGCGAGGTAGTTCGCCCGTACCGCGTGCCCTCGCAGGACCGTCGCCTCCCGGACGGGCCGTTCGTCCTGGAAGTACTCCCGCCCGAACTCCACATCGCTGAGCCGGCCGTGACCCCGCCGGTCGACGAAGAGCGCGGCCTGGGTCAGGTAGCGGTCGTCACCGGTGACCCGGGCGAACTCCACCAGCGCGGTCTCGATCACCGGGTGCCCGCAGATGCCGTCGACGCCGTCCGGCCCGAAGGTCTCGCAGACGTTGTCGGCGGCACGGCGGGCGACCTCGAACAGCCCGTCGTCCGCACCCGGACGCGTTCGGGCGCGGGCGACCGCGGCCTGCAGGAGATGACCGACGCAGTAGAGCTCATGACCCCATTCGAGGTCGGACCACCGGGGCGCCTGCCCCGGGCGACCGAACCTGGTGTTGAGGTAACCGTCGGCCTCCTGCGCCGCGGCCACCCGTCGCACGAAGGCGCGAAACCGCGACTCGAGCCCCGCATCGCCGGTCCGGCCGATCTCCCACGCCGCCGCCTCCAGGAACTTGTAGATCTCCGAGTCGGAGAACTCGCGTCCACGGCGATCGCGTGACAGGTCGCCCCGCACGGCACGGTCGAAGTTGCCGATCCAGCCCGCACGCTCGAGCCAGTGCGCGATGTGCGGCAGAGTCGCGGCGGCGTTGATCGACTGACGCTCGGCCCAGAATCCCCCCGTGATCCGGACCTGGTCCAGCCCGAGCGGCCGGAGCCGGCCACGGATCGGCAGGACAGGGGCGGCCGTAGGTGCGGTGCCGCTCATGGTCATCCTTTCATCGCGCCGGACATGAAGCCGCGCACGTAGTGTCGTTGGAGCAGCAGGAACAGGACGATGCACGGAAGGGCGAGAACGACGACGCCCGCTTCGGTCGCCCCGTAGTCGACGACACCCTGGACCTGGCCCCGCAGGTTGGACACAGCGAGCGGAAGGGTCATGCGCTCGCTGTCGTTGATGAGGATCAGCGGTGCCATGAAGTCGTTCCACGCGGTGAGGAACGCGAACAGCCCGACGGTGATCAGGCCCGGCTTCACCGCGGGCAACAGCACCCGCCACAGAGCGCTGAACGTCGAGCACCCGTCGACCATCGCGGCCTCGTCCAGTTCACGTGGCACCGCCTCGAAGGAGATACGCATCAGGAAGGTGGAGAACGGCAGCTGGAACATCGTGAGCACGAGGGCCACGCCGACGAGGGAGTTCTCCAGCCCCACCTGGTTGAGCAGCACGTAGAGCGGGATCAGCAACGTCGCGTACGGGACCATCAGGATGGCGAGCGTGACCAGGAACAGGATGTTCTTGCCGGGGAAGCGGAACCGGGCGAACGCGTAACCACCGAAGAGCGAGATCAGCAGCGTCAGGGCGACCGCGAGCAGGGCGACGAAGGCCGTGTTCGCGAGGTAGCGCCAGATGCCGGCCTGATAGTTCGCCAGCGTCTCGTAGTTGCCGAAGCCCCAGCCGTCCACCTGGTTGGTGCCGGCCCGCGGGCCCACCGAGGCGACCGCCGTCCAGAGCAGCGGAGCCAGGAAGATGAGGCCGACCGCGCCGGAGAACACCCAGTACGGCGTGCGCAGCGCGATGCCGGCGATGGTGACGCCCCTGGGTCCGCCGCGGCGACCGGGCGCCGCGGCGGGTGGCGGAGCTCCGCCGGGATCGACGCGGGAACGGGATACGGCGACCATCGGGGTCAGCTCTCCTCGGATCGGAAGGCGCGCAGTTGCAGCGCGTTGATGAGGACCAGGGCCAGCAGCACGATGAGGGAGAGGGCGGCCGCCACACCGAGGTCGTTCTGACCCTGGAACGCCACCATGTAGATGAGCTGGACGACGGTGATCGTGCTGTTGTCCGGACCGCCCTTGGTCAGGATGTAGAACTGCTCGAAGGCGAGCAGGGAACCGGTCACGCACAACACGGTCGTCAGCGCCAGGGTCGGACGCAGCAGGGGCAGGGTGATCTTCCGAAAGGTCTGCCAGCGGGTGGCACCGTCCGCGCGGGCGGCCTCGTACACGTCCGCCGGGATGCCCTGGAGGCCGACCAGCATGAGCACCATGTAGAAGCCCGCGTAGCGCCACACGATGAGGAAGGTCGTCGAGATGAGCGCCGCGGTCGGTGAACCGAGGAAGGTGACGCCGAGACGGTCCATCACCGGCGCCAGCGGGCTCGCGTACGGCGAGTAGAGCACGTAGAACAACAGGGACGCCGACGCCAGCCCGAGCGCGCTGGGAATCAGGAACGACGCACGGAGCAGGTTGTTCCACCGGCTCGACTCCTGCACGAGCAGGGCCAGCCCCAGGCCGAGGGCCAGGAGCAGCACGGTGGCGAGCACGGTGTACTTGACGGTGAACACCACCGAGTCGGTGAAGAACCGGTGGTTGACCGCCTTCACGAAGTTGTCGGGAGCGTTGATCCCCTGGTCGCCGGTCAGCAGCGGCCATCTCGACACCGACATCCTGATGACGAGCAGCAGCGGTACGGCGAACAGCGCCACGACGAACACCGCGGTCGGTGTCGCGTAGAGCCAGCCCAGCAGGGCCTGCCGGCCGCGTGGGCGGGCACGGCCCCGCGTCGCCGCACTGGGCGGGCGAGACGGTGCGGTGACTCTCATGGGAACCTCTCGGTCGGTCGACGGCGGGCGGTCGTGGACACGCGGGGACGTGTCCCGCCGCGGGCGTGTGCCGGCCCGGGAAAGCCGTTGGTCGGCACACGCCCGCGATGGGCAGCTACTGCTTGAGCACGGCGGTGATCTCGCCGTTGTCCTTCTGCAGGTCGCCGCTGCCGTTCAGCACCTGATTGCGGACGAGGGTCAGCCATGGGCTGTTCGGCGCGTTGAACGCCTGCTGGAAGTTCAGCGCGACGGGGGTGTCGCCCTTGCCGGCCGCCTCGTTGATGGTGACCAGTCGCGGGTCCTCGGCGGCGTACTTGTTGGCCGCGAGGTCGGCGCGGGACACCACGTCCTTGTTCTTCGCCAGCACCTCGACCTGGGCGTCCTCGGACATCATCCAGCCGAGGAAGTTCCAGGCCTGAGCCGCCTTCTTCGAGTCCTTCGACACGCCGATGCCGTCCCCGCCCACGAAGGTGGAGCCACCACCGCTGGGGCCGGGGATCGGGGCCACGCCGACGTCGAACGGGGTCGAGGAGAGCAGCGTCGCCGGGTAGAGCATCAGACCGACCTTGCCCTCGGTGAACGGGGCGGTCCAGGTCGGACCCGTCTCACCGGCCGAGGCGGGCAGCACGGCTCCGGACTTCCACAGGTCGTTCCACGTGCGGTAGACCTTCTGGGCGGTGTCGTCGGCGAGCTTGGACTCGGTGCCATCCTCGCTCAGCACCTCACCGCCGCCGGCCCAGACCGACGGGAACCAGGTGAAGACGAGGCAGCCTCCGCAGTTCAGGCCGGTCGCCGTGCCGTAGACGCCGTTCTTCTTGGTCGCCTGGACCGCCTTGGCGGCAGCGGCGTACTCCTCGAGCGTCGCCGGGGCCTTCTCCGGGTCCAGCCCGGCGTCCTTGAACAGCTGCTTGTTCCAGAACAGCATCGACAGGTCCAGCACGAAGGGCAGGACGTGCTTCTTGCCGTCCACCGTTCCGGCCGAGAGGTGCCCCTTGTTGATGGAGTCCTTGAAGCTCAGGCCGTCGATGTTGGCGCTGAGGTCCTGGAAGAGGCCCTGATTCACCCAGTTCGGCACGTAGACGATGTCCGCGGCGAAGAGGTCCGGAAGGCCGTCCGAGCCTGCGGCCGCGCCGACCTTCGCGACGTAGTCGTCGTTGGGAACCACGGTCAGCTTGACCGTGTTCTGGTGGCCGGCGTTGTACGCGTCGACGAGGAGCTTCGCCTGCTTCTCCAGCGGCGCGCGGGTCCACAGGGTGAGCTCACTGCCGTCGTCGACGCCGTTGGGGCCGGCCTCTGCCGCGCTCGTGCCGCCGTCGTCGCTGCTGCACGCGGCCGTGGCCACGGTCAGCGCGGCCACGAGGACTCCTGCCAGTGAACGCAGAGCGGTGCGCCTGCCCAAGGTTCTAATCATGGTTCCTCTCCTAGGGGTTCATCGTTCGGAGAAAGCCGCTACGCGGGTCCCGCGAGCGAGGATCAGTCCGGTTCCTTGGTTCGTTCGTGTCGTCGGGGCGGGCCGCAGCCGCTACACCAGAGCGATGACGTCGGCCACCGCGGTCGATCACGGTGGCCGCCGGGCGGGTCCCGCGGATCGGGTCGGCAGCAGTGCGGACCGGTCCACTACGGACCATCCGGCACGTCGCGAGATCGCTGGTCCTCATCGCGCCCCCCGCCTCCCGCCGGATCCGGCGCGGCTCGTGCAGCACGTCGTTACCGCCGCGACCGGGGTGGTGGATGTCACGTTCCGCCGCTAGCGTCGCGCACGAAAACGGTTTCGGCAAGATGTCAGGCGGGTAAAACCTGAACCGCTTTCGCTGGCGTCCTTACCGTCCTACGTGGGCAGACTGGGCACCTGGCCTGCCAGGGGTCGGAGTCCGCGAGTGACTGTCGGGTTCCCTGAAAAGCTTGCGAAAAGGTTTCGGTAGACCGGCAGGCAGGTCGACCAGGTGTCCGCGGATCCACACGGCTCCGCGTCCCACGCCGTCGGTTCTCACCGACCGCCAGCGGCCAGCTCGGCGAGCATCCCCTCACAGCTGCGGACGACGACCTGCGCGCCGCGCCGCTGGGCCAGTGGGAGCAGCGGGTCCTCGGCCCGGTCCCGCCACCGCCACTGCGCATCGGCGGCGACCTCCCAGAGCCGCTGCACCGTCGCCTCGTGCTCGACGCCGAGGCGGGCCGCCAGCCCGACGCCGTCGCCACCGATCAGCCGCTGCGCCTCGGCGACCAGCTCGGCGTCGAACCCGAGCCGGCTGTTGCGTAACGCCACCAGCAGACGAAGCTCCCGAAACTCGTGCGCACCGGCGAGGATCTGCTCAATCGTGCCGACCAGCTCGTCGGCGCCCCGGACGGGCTCGGCGCGCACCAGCGCCTCCACAGCGGCCAACGCCGACCGGGCCTTCAGCGTGTCGCGGCGATCGATGAAGCAGCGGGTCATCGACTCGCGCAGCTCGGTGAGCCCGCTACGCCGGATGAGTTCGGCGGACAGCTTCACCCGACTGTCGAACCCGCTACGGACCAGGACGGCCGCCAACCGGATCCCGAAGAGCCCGAACCGATCCAGCAGTGCCGCGCGCACCTCGGGGTCCAGCCGTACCGGCAGCTCGCCACCGAGGAAACGGTCGGCGGAGAGCAGGTGCGGCTCCAGCTCCGCTCGGGGCACCCGGGCCAGCGTCGCGAGCGCCACGAAGTCCGACTCGCTGAGCATCCGACCCGCCAGACCGATCGCCCCGCTGCACGCCACCACGTTCACACAGAGCGCGCCGACCCGCGGATCCCGGTGGTGGCGGCGGGCGAGCTGGCGGGCCGTGAGCAGCCCGTCGATCCGGCCACCACCGGTCTCGTCGGCCCGGGACAGCACCATGATCACATTCACCGGCGCGGCCTGCCCGACCGCACTGTCCCGGCCGGACTCCAGCACCCGCAGATCACTGTCGCGACCATCGCGGGTCAGGTACAACACCGCGTCCGCGTCCCGCAGCACCCGGTCCATCACCGGCACGCGACCCTGCTCCCCGGTGCCGGCGACCGCCGGAGTGTCGATCAGGGTCACCTGGCGCAGTGCCCGGGTCGGCCACCGCACCACGATGTCCCGCACCTCCCCCGCGCCCCAGCCGAGGTCCACCCGCATCCCGGTCGCGGATTTGACCACCGTCAACTCCTGCGGAGGCTGGCCGGCCGGGTAGGCGGTGGCGCGCGGTTCGACGCCGTCCTCGTACCAGGTGAAGACGCCGTCGGCTCCCTCGACCGGCGCGACCTCCTCCCCCATCAGCGCGTTCAGCACCGTCGACTTGCCGGAACGCCAGGGACCCGCGACCGCGATCCGCAACGGTTGCTCCAACCGGGCCACCTGATGCCGCAACTGCCCGACGACCCGGGGATTGTCCTGGTAGAGGTCGATGGCCTGGTGCAGCAACCCCCACGCGGCCTCGTCCAACCGCAGCCCGACGGTCACGCCCGAGGCTCCAGCAGCACCGGGGCCGCGCGGGTGCCGCTCAGCTGCTGAGCCTGCTCGTAGAGCGTGGCCAACCGGGTCATCTTCAGCCGGATCTCGCGCTGCCGCTGGTCACGCAGGGCGGCATCGGTGTCCGCCTCCTGCTTTGCGCTGCGGAACGACTGGACGATGGCCTCCTGCAGCTCCTCGGTCAGCCCCGTGAAGTGGTCCCGCAGCATCCGCTGCACCTGCCGGGCGGCGTCCCGGCAGTCCCTGATCATCCGGACGAAGAAGTCGTCGACATGCCGCTGGATCGCCGTCTTGACGGTCGCCTGCCGGCGACGCAGCAACTGCTTGCTCTCGTCGCGGATGCTCTTGCCGCCGAAGAGCGCCCCGATGCCGACCGAGACCGGATTGATCATCGGCATCCCGGCCAACGTCGTCGCCAGACCGAACATCAGCATGCCGCCGTACGAGCCCTTCATGCCGGTGAACAGCTTCTGACCCGTGGTGAACCGGTCGATCTTCGGCCGTTCCAGCTCCGGCAGCCGGCCACCGATGTCCTCCGGCATCGTCATCGACCAGGGCGGCAACACGTCGTAGCCGTACCGGGCGAAGTTGGCGGCCACCCGCCGGGCTATCCAGTCACAGCGCTGGATCAGCCACTCGTGATTCGCCTCCGCCGCCTCCACCAGGCTGCGCTCCAGCCAGTCCTGGAAGGTGTCCCAGGCGACCAGCGGATCGGCCGTGTCGAACGCCTCGTCCACCGTGCGCAGGATCTGCCGGGTCCGGTCGCGCAGGTCGTACTCGATGTCCGAGAGCAGGTCGGCCATCTCGTCGGTGAGGGTGTTCTGCCACCGGGTGGAGCAGCGGCGCAGCTCGTCGACCTCACGCTGTGCCGCGTGCAGCCGGGAGATCGGCCCGGACTGCTCCGCGGCCTCCTGGGTCGCCAGCTCGGCGCGCAGCGGCGCGGCCAGCTGCTCCACCACCGTCCGGGCCACCCCCTGCACCGAGGCCCGGGCCAGCTGATCGGCCTTGCCGGACAGGTCCCGCTGCAACCGGGCGATCAGCGCGGGAAAGCCGGACTCGGCGTTGAGGCCGCGGTCGTCCGCCGCGGCCGCGCGCAGCCGCAGGGCCGCCGAGACCGGGATCACCGGCGCGGGGACACCGGCGTCGGCCAGGTGCTGGCGGTTGCGCTCGGCGATCGCGCGCCAGTCCGCCACGAGATCGGTCTTGCTCTGCACCACGACCACGTTCGGATGCGAACGCATCACGTGCAGCAGCATGTTCAACTCGGTGACCGAGAGCTCCCGCGTGGAGTCGGAGACCAGCAGCACGGTGTCCGCGCGGGTGGGAGCGGCGACCGCAGCGTTGCCGCCCAGCGCGGCGATCTCGTCGGCGCCGGGAGTGTCCACCAGCACCAGTCCGGCACCGAGCAGGGCGCGGGGCAGCCCGATCTCGACGTACGCCGGGCCACCACCGGGCCGACGCCCGACCGCGCCGGCCACCCCCGCCGCGACCTGGTCGAGCGCCACCGGCGATCGCTCGAGGATCGCCGCGGGCGCGGCGCCGGCGGGCCGGCCCGGAGCCGGTGGCGGCGCCTGGATCACGGCCGCGGACGGAACGTCGGCGTGCTGCACCACGGTCGGCAGGACGGTGGTGCGGCCGTCGCCGACCGGGCACGCCGGCGCGTTGATGATCGCGTTGATCAGCTGACTCTTGCCCTGGTTCGGCTCGCCGATGACCAGGACGCGGAGCTTCGGATCCAGCAGTTGGGCGCGCTTCTGCCGCACCGTCTGGAGCAGGTCACCTCGGCCGTGTGCGTTGCACGTGCGGGCGATCTCGTCCAGCACGTCCAACCAGATCCCCGCCATCACCGCACCAAGTGTGCGGATTTCGGCTCAATTATCAAGAGGGACCGGATGTGGAACCGGAGAGGGCCGGACCGCCCAGGGCGATCCGGCCTCCCGCTCCTACCGGGAATCCCCGTCAGAGCAGACCGCCGGTGATGCCCAGCAGTCCGTTGTCCGACGCGGCGTGCCCGCCGTCGTGCGAGTCGCCCAGCACGCCATCGGTGAGGCCGCCGGTCACGTCGCCGACCGTGCCGGTGACACCGGGCACAAGCCCGTCCACCTGGTGCGTAACGCCGCCCACCACGGACGGCACGTCGAGCGGCGGGACCACGCCGCCGACACCGTCACCGTGACCCAGGCCCAGCCCGCCCAGGGTGTCGTCGACACCGAGGGAGCCGACGACGCCGTCGAGCTGACCGCCGGTGCCGGAGAGGAGCCCACCGGTCAGGTCGCCACCGTGCAGGCCCGAGTCGGCGGTGCCGACCAGGCCGGTCGGGTTGCCCACCGTGCTGGTGACGTCACCGAGCACCGGGTCCACGATGCCGTCCACCGGCGCGACCACGTCGGCGTCGAGGGTGTGCGCCACGTCGTTCACACCCGTCAGGTCGGTGTCGAGCCCGTTCGGGCCGACGCCGAGGCCGATCCCGGGCAGCACGGTGACCCCGGCGGCGACCGTTGCCGGATCGACCGCGATGGCGCCCAGCACGCCGGCCTTGACGTCCAGGCCGGTGGGAGCACTGGTGATGCTGATCTGCTGCGCCACGCTCTGGAGCTGGCCGACCACATCGGTGGCGTCGGTCACCAGCGGGTCGAACCCGAGCTGCCCGACCGGGGACAGCGGCGCCAGGCCCTGCCCCGGGGCGTAGTCGACCACCAGCGGAACCACGTCCTGCACGTCGGCCGCGGTGATGTCGGTGAGGCCCGCGGCGTTCAGCGCGCCCTCCGGGTCGAGGTCGAAGGCCGACCGCGCGTCGGGGTTCGTCAGCAGGTCGAGCACGAAGTCGTGGAGGGTCTGGTTCGAGTCCATGTGCCGGTTTCTCCTCGGATGTGGCGTCAGCGACCGTCGTTCGTCGACAGTGACGTTATTGCGGGGAGCCACACCGGACATCGGGGCTCGGCCCGCATCCCGTCCCGCTGCATTAGGGTCTCCGCAGCCTCGTACGTTAGGGGGACTGGGGGAAACCGTCCCGGTCAGATTAGGGTCCCGACCAGGGAGCGATCTCTGGTACGAACGTAGGAGCCCGCGGGGGTTCGCCGGGGGTGGGTCGCCGGGCAGCGCCGAAGCGGTCGCCACCGGCCGGCCAACTCACGGGGAGAGATGAGACGGATGCCGTACGTCCTGGGGATAGACATCGGAAACACCAACACCGCCGCCGCCGTGGCGCGGCGACACGGTACGACCTGGACGCGTCCCGAGGCGGTCCCCCTGCACGCCGGCTCGGCCCTCGTACCGTCGGTGCTGCACCTGTCGGAGGACGGCTCGCTGCACGTCGGAGAGCCCGTGACCGACGACGGCAGCCGCACCACCAGGGACTTCGTCCGCCGGATCGGCGATGATGTCCCGCTGCTGCTCGGCGGCGAAGCGTGTGCGCCGCAGACGCTGACCGCCGAGTTGGCGACGTGGGTGGTGGAACGGGTGTACGCCTTCGAGGGCGGCCCGGCCGACGCGATCGTGCTCAGCCACCCGGCGGGCTGGCGCCCGTACCGGCGGGAGTTGCTGCACCGGGCGCTGTTCGACCTCGGTCTGCGCAACGTGACGCTGCTGCCCCACACGGTCACGGTGGCCGAGAGCCACGCGGCGCGCGGGTTCGCGGGCACCACGGCCGCCGTCTACGCGCTGGGTGGCAACAGCTTCGAGGCGGCCCTGGTGCGCCGCACCCCGCGCGGCACGTACGAGAGCTTCGGCGTCCCGCAGGGTCTCGATCCGATCGGCGGGACCGACTTCGACGAGGCGCTGGCCGGGCACGTACGGACCGTGCTGGCCCGGGAGCTGGCCGGCACCGCACGCCGGGGCGCCCAGGCCGCCCTGCGCGGGCTCCTCGCCGAGTGCGACCGGGTCAAGCGGGAGCTGACCGTCGACCTCGCAGCCGATGTGGTGCTGGCCCTGCCGACCGGCCCGGCGCGGGTCCCGGTGACCCGGGCGCAGTTCGAGGCCATGATCCGCCCGACGGTGCAGGCCACCGTGGACCTCCTGCTCCGGACCGTGCAGGGCGCCGGCCTGGCGCCGGCGCAGCTCGACGGCGTCCTGCTCGCCGGCGGTTCCGCCCGCATCCCGCTCGTCACCGAGCTGATCACCGCGGCCCTCCCGGTCCCCGTCGAGGTGGAGCCGGACGCACAACTCACCGCTGCCACCGGGGCGGCGATGGCCGCCTGCCAGGTGGTGTCGCCGCGCCCCCGCCCGCCGGAGCCGGTACGCGAAGCAGCGCCGACCTCCGGCGCCGGCCGGGCCACCATCCCGGCGACGCGCCGCCCTCACCACGACACCATCGTCCCGGGCGATCCGCCACCCCGACCCCCGGTCCGGATCCTCCCACTGGAACTGCCGAAGGCGTCCCGCCTGGCGCTGGCCCGAAGCCGGGGACGCGAAGGATGACCTTAATGATCATGAATGACGTCGCCGGGTCCCGGCTGGTCCTGGGCAAGGGGCCGACAGCCCTGCTGGAGATGGTCGCCGAGGACCCGACCGGCCCGCTCACCGTCGGCCTGGCCGGGCCGGGCGGCCATGGCAAGACGGCGCTGCTCGCCGAGCTGGCGCGGGTCCACCAGCAGGCCGGCATCGCGGTGCGGATGGGCGTCCCGGAGCCGAGCGAACCGGTCGACCCCGACGCATTGGTGCTGGTCGACGACGCGCACCTGCTCGACGACGCGCGGCTCGGGGCGCTGCTGCGTCTGGTGGCCACCCGCCGGCACCGGCTGGTGGTCGCTTACCGCCCGTGGCCCCGGTCGGCGGCCCTCATGGAGCTGGCCGACGCCCTGCGTCGCGACGGGCGGGCCCTGCTGCTCACCGCGTTCACCCGGGAGCAGACCGCGGCCCACCTCGCCGCCGTGCCCGAGCTGGGCCGGCGGAGTGACCTGGTCGACTTCGTGCACGCACAGACCGCCGGCGTGCCCCGGGACGTCGAGCGGCTGGCCCGCGGACTGCGCGGGCCGGAGAACGGCGCCGGCGTACCGGTCGAACCACCCCGGTCCGTCGTCCTGGAGTTCGGGCCGGACCTGGAGGTCCTGCCGGCCGATGTCCGTCGACTGCTGCTCGCCGTCGCGGCGGGCGTGCCACTGCCGGTGAGCATGCTCGGCGCGCTCCTCGGCCGGGAGCCCGAGGCGGTGGACGAGTTGATCGCGACGACCAGGGCGGCCGGGCTGCTCGGCGCCGATGGCCGGCTCGCACCGATCGTCCGGCGGGCCGTCACCGCGCTCAGCCCGGCGACGGACCGCACCGCCGTCTGGCGCCGGCACACCGAGTTGCAGCTCGCGCGGGGCGGCGCGGTGCTGCCCCTGGTCCGGTCACTGCTCGCCGTCGGCGTGCTCGGTGACTGCCCGGCCCCGACGTTGGCAGCCGCCGCGGAGGAGGCACTGGCCGATGAGCCGGCCTTCGCCGCCGAGTTGTTCGCGGCCGCCAGGGCGGCCGGGTGGCCAGCCAGCGCCCGGCAGGCGCTCGCCGCCGCGCTCGCCGGCAACCTCGACGGCGCCCTGCGGCTGGCGGACCGCCTCCTGGCCGCAGCCGCTCCCGCCGACCGCACCGAGGCCGCCATCGTGGCCGCGACCGCCCTGGCGCACCGCGGTCACGCCGACCGCAGCGTGGAGCTGTACCGGTGGGCGGGCACCTCCTCGTCGATCGCGTTCGCCACCGTTGGGGGGCTCGCCACCGGCGACCTGGCCGCCGCCACCGAGCCGCCGGCGGGCGACCCGGCCGGCGAACCACCCACGCTGCACGCCAGCGCCGCCCGCCTGATGGCCGACGGGGTACGGGAGAGCGTCGCCGGCACGCCCACCGGGGCGCTCTCCGCGCTCGTGCAGGCCGCCGCGCTGCTGGAACCGGACGGGCGGGCCGCGCTCCTGCCGGACAGTCCGGCCGCGCTGGCCGCCCTGACCGCCGTGCACTGCGGTGAGCTGGAGATCGCCGAACGGGTGCTGCACCGGGCCCTCGCGGCCGGTGTCGGCGGCCCGCTGATGGCGCGCCGTCACCGGCTGTTGCAGGCGTGGATCTTGATGGTCCGGGGTCAGACGCTCGCCGCGGCCGAACACCTCGCCACGGTCGCGCTCGACGGGCGACCGCTGGAGTCACGCGACCAACTCTTCGCCGCCGCGCTCCAGATGGGCATCGGCCGGCGCAACAGCGACCTCGGCGCGCTCAAGCGCGGCTGGGGGCAGGCGCTGGAGGCGGTCGTTCGGCACCCCGTCGACCTGTTCGCGCTGCTGCCGCTGGGCGAGCTGACCATCGCGGGCGCCCGGCTGGGTGACCTGGCCCGCCTGGAGCCGTACCTGCGGGAGGGCCGAACGCTGCTCGGCCGGCTCGGGGAGCCGGCACTGTGGAGCGTCCCGCTGCACTGGAGCGGGCTGCACGCCGCGATCCTGACCGACGAGCCGGCGACCGCCGACGAACACGTCGCCGCCCTGCTCGCCGCCGCCGGCCACAGCCGGTACGCGGCCGTGGTCGCCGCGGCCGCCGAGAGCTGGGTGGAGGTGCTGCGGGGTGTGGTCGACCCGGTCCGGGTGGAGGCCGCCGCCCGGGGGCTGCACGACACCGGGCTGTGCTGGGACGGCGCTCGCCTCGCCGGGCAGGCCGCGATCCGCACCTCGGACCGGCGCGCGATGACCAGCCTGCTGGAGTGCGCCCGAGTCCTGCAGGGCCGCCCGGCCGGCGCCAACGGCGGGCAGCGGCCCGCCACCGGCGAGGGCGCCACCCAGGTCGCCGACGCCACCACCGGCCCCACCCAGCAGGGGCTCAGCGACCGCGAGTACGAGGTGGCCGAGCTGGTGCTGGCCGGGCTGACCTATCGGGAGATCGGCGACCGGCTCTTCATCTCGGCCAAGACCGTGGAGCACCACGTGGCCCGGATGCGCAACCGGCTCAACTGCGCCAACCGCGCCGAGCTGCTGACTCTGCTTCGCGCGATGGTCGCCGACCGCGCCAGCAACGCGGCCGGCCAGCCGTGGCCGCAACGGACGGCCCGATGAGGCGGCGACAGGGTCCACGCCGGCCGGCCGAGCGGAGCGGAACGTGACGGGGCCCGAGGACCGGCGGACGCGGACCCGGCTCGTCGCGCTGGCGGCGATGCTGGTCACGCTCTGGTCGTACGCGGCCTACCTGAGCGTCCAGGACGCGGCTGACCTGCTGCGGGTTCGGGCCCTGGCGGACACGCTGGGCCAGCCCATCGACCGGCTGATCCTGAACCTGCAGACCGAGCGTCGGCTGACCGCCGAGACGATCGCCGGCGCTGAGGGGCCGGGGACCGCGCTGGCCGGGGCACGTGCGGGCACCGACCGGGCGGCCGCCGAGGTCCGCGCGTTCATCGAGGGCCGTGACCTCCGGCTGCTCACCGCCGGCGCGGTCCGCGACCGGGCCGACGAGCTCGGTCGACGGCTGAACGGCCTGGGCGCCGTCCGGTCCCGGGTGGACGCCGAGCGGCTCGACCGCGCCGAGGCGGTCGACGGGTACGACCAGCTCGTCGACGCGGCCTTCGCCGTGTACGGCCCGGAGTGGGGCGCGTACGAGAGTGCGCTCGCCGCCGACACCCGCGCGGTGATCGGCCTGGCCCGCGCCCGGGAGCTGCTGGCCCGGGAGGACACCCTGGTCAGCGCCGCCCTGGCCGGCGACCGGATCTCACCCGACGAGCGGCGCCGCCTGGCCGAACTGGTCGGCAACCAGCGGTACGCGGGCGCCGAGGCGACCGTCGGGCTGCCGGCCGACGGCCCGGGAGACCATCAGCGACTCACGCAGGGCCCGCGGTTCGCGAACCTGCTCGCCCTGGAGGACGTGCTGCTGCGAACGGGCAGCGCGAACCCCCTGAGCGGAATCACCGGGCCGGCCTGGCGGGCGGCCGCGGACGCCGCCCTCGGCGCGCTGCACGAGCTGGTGACGACGACCGCCCGCAGCAGTGTCGAGCGGGCCACGCCGGGTGCCGCCGTGATCGTCGCGCGTACCGGCGCCGTGGTGGGGCTCGGCCTCATCGCGGTGATCGTGGTCCTGCTGGGCTGGGCCGCCGCCGTCCGCCGGCTGACCGACCAGCTGGCCCGTTCGGGCATCGACCGCCGCTGGCCGGAGCCACCGGCCGGCGCGGCGCTCGCCGGCCCCGACCCTTCAGCGGGCGTCGAGACCTCGGCCCGGCCCCGGGGTGCCACGGCGACCGAGCACGCCACCCGGGACCTGTTCCTGCGGCTCACCCGACGCAACCAGGTCCTGCTACGTGATCAGCTCGGTCTGCTGGACGGTATGCAGCGGCGGGAGCGGGCCGCCGAGGAGGCCGACGAGCTGTTCCGGCTCGACCACCTCACCACCCGTGTCCGGCGCAACGTGGAGAAGCTGATCGCCCTGGCCGGCGCGGCGCCGGCCCGCCGGTGGCGGCATCCGGTGCCCCTGCTCGACGTCGCGCGCGGTGCGGTCGCCGAGGTGCCGGACTACCACCGGGTCCTGATCGCGCCGCACTGGCCCTGGTCGCTCGCCGGCCCCGCCGTCACGGACGTCATCCACCTGCTGGCCGAGCTGATCGAGAACGCCCTCGCCTTCTCGACGACGGAGACCACCGTCCGGGTCGCCGGCGAGCACCGGCCGCAGGGCTGCGCCATCCTGGTCGTCGACGACGGCCCAGGCCTCGACGCGACCGCGCTGGCCGGGGCCAACCGGTTGCTCGGCAACCCGCCCCCGGGCGGCCCGCCCGCCGGCCAGGCCGGGCTGTACACCGTCGCCGTGCTCGCCGCCCGCTGCGGCGCACGGGTCTTCCTGCGTCACAGCCAGCGCGGTGGGACGACCGCGGTCGTGCTCCTTCCGGCCAGGCTGGTCACGGTCACCGGAGCCGTCGGCGGACCGGCCGCGCCGCCCCCCGACCCCGCGCACCGACCGGCCCGGGCCGGAGCCGACGGGCCGGGCCCGGGCGACCACGGCGAGCTGCCGGTGCGGACCCGCCAACCCGGTCCGACCGGGCCCGAACCCGGCACCCCCGGCCCCGAGACCGTCGAGTTGCCGGTCGCGAGAGCAGCAAGGAGACATCGATGACGCATGCAGTGGTCACCGGAGACAGCCTGACCGGCGCCCTGGACCGCCTGGTCGCCCGGGTGCGTGGCGCGGAGTTCGCCGTGGTGCTCTCTCCGGACGGGCTGCCGTTGGGCGGGTCCCGGCATGTCGAGGCGAAGCTGGCCGAGCAGATCTCCGGCGTGGTGGCCGGCCTACTGGCGCTGGGTTTGGCCGCCACCCGGACCTGCGACGCGGGCGGCCTGCGCCAGATCGTGGTGCAGATGTCGCGGGCGTTCCTGTTCGTCGCCACCATCCGCAACGGGACCATCCTCACCGTTCGGATCGCCGGAGACGAGGCCGAGATCGGGGACATGGCGTACGAGGTGGCGCTGTTCGTGGGGCAGGCCGAGCGGCACCTGCCCGTCACCCTGGAACCAGCCTCCGCGGCGAGGAGCGGGGACACAGGTGCACACCTCCGACACCGCTGACGAGGCCTGGTACGACGACGACGCCGGCCCGGTGGCGCGTCCCTACACGATGACCGGCGGGCGCACCGCATCCGATCGCGGGCGATTCGACCTGATCTCACTGGTCGTCGCCCGGCGGGGCGTCACACCCGATGCGCCGCTCTTCCCCGAACAGGCGCGGATCGTCGAACTGTGCCACCATCCGATGTCGGTGGCTGAGGTCGGCGCCGAGTTGGACCTGCCCCTGGGGACCGTCCGGGTTCTCCTCGGTGACCTGCTCGCGGCCGGGCTGATCGAGACGCACGAACCGCCGGCGCTGTCGGAGCTGCCGACCGCGGACCTGCTTGAGGCGATACTCGTCGGGCTTCGCGCGCTGTGAACTGGACGGTTGGCCCCCGACCGGGGGGCGCAGGCGCGTGTCCGGTGACGAATTGAACGGGAGACCTGTAGTGCCGGCAACACCGCCCCAGCCACGGCGAACTGTGGTGATCGTTCTGCTGGACCGGATCGTGGCCGTCGCCGCGTCCGTACGGCTGGTGCTCACCGGCCGGGGCGACGTTTCCCGGGCCACCTGGGTGGCCGTCATCGCGGCCCTCGGGGTGCTGATCGCCACGGCGGTCTCCGTCATCGGGGTGCTGCGCACGCCGGAAGGGCTGACACCGGTGGCCCTCGACCCGCCGCCATCCGCCGACCAGGTGGGCACTATGCCGACCGACACGCCCAGGGCGGGGCAGGCGAGACCGGCGGCCACCAGCCCGACGAGGCCGGTGCCCCCGCAGGCCACGGCAGCCCCGCCGACCCCTGAGCCGTCGACGAGCACGACCGCGCCGACCCCCGTGACGGCCCCACCCACACCGGCCGCCCTGCGCGCCGACTTCGCCATCGCGGAGAACGCTCTGCTCAGCTACGGCGCCGCCGTGACCATCAGCAACCCCGGCGAGGCGCCGGTGGCGCGGTGGAAGCTGGCCATCACCCTGCCCAGGGAATCGCTGCGCGTCAGCTCGGTCGAGGGCGCGACGGCCAGCCAGGACGGTGCGGTGTGGACGTTCGTGCCCGACGGCAGCGCCGGGCAGGTGCCCGGCAGCGCCTCGGTACGGGTGACGTTCCGGGTCAACGGCTCGTCGATCGGCTCCACCCCCACGGCGTGCACCATCGACGAGGTCGCCTGCACCGGCCTGCCGCACTGACCGGCCTTCCCGGAGGCGGGCCGGTCCCTCGGTAGGGGTTTCCCCACCGCCGAGATCATGGGTCGCCGTGTGGTCCGGAAACGTCGCCTCGACCAGGCTTTCCGCTATGCGAAACAGCGATGTGACCCCCGCTCGCGGGCTGGTCGTCGAGGTGCTCGACGTGACGAAGACCTATGCCGGCGGGGGCGGTGTCCGGGCGTTGAATGGCGTGTCGGTCGCCTTCGAGGCCGGTTCGTTCTGCGCCGTGATGGGCCCGTCGGGCTCGGGCAAATCGACGCTCCTGCACTGCGCGGCGGGCCTGGATCGGCCGGACAGCGGCCGCGTGCTCCTCGCCGGTCAGGACATCGGCGGGCTGCGTGAGCCCCGGCTCACCGAGGCACGGCGGCAGCGGGTCGGGTTCGTCTTCCAGTCGTACAACCTGATGGACTCGCTGTCGGTCTGGCACAACGTCCTGCTCCCACAACGGCTGGCCGGAACACGACCGGACCGGGACTGGGCGCGGGAGGTGATGCGCCGCGTCGGGCTCACCGGGCGGGAAGACGACCGGCCCGGCCAACTGTCCGGCGGTCAGCGGCAGCGGGTCGCGCTCGCCCGCGCGCTCGCCAGCCGGCCGGAGGTCATCTTCGCCGACGAGCCGACCGGCGCGCTGGACCTCTCGACCGGCCGCGAGGTGCTCGGTCTGCTGCGTGAGGCCGTGGACCAGACCGGCACGACGATCGTCATGGTGACGCACGACCCGGCCGCCGCGGCGTGGGCCGACCGCGCGGTGTTCCTCGCCGACGGGCGGATCGTCACCGAACTCGCCGACCCGACCGCCGAGAAGGTCGCGGCGCAGATGACGGCGGTGACCGTCCGATGATGCGGCTCGCTCTCGGCACCCTGCGCCAGCACCGTGGCGCCTACGCCGGCACGTTCTTCGCCGCGCTGTTGGCCGTGGCCCTGCTCGCCGGCGGCGGCCTGCTGCTCGCCTCCGTGCTCACCGCGAAGCCGCCGGCCGACCGGTTCGCGGCAGCGCCGATCGTCGTTTCGGGCGACCGCGACGTGACCCTCGAGAAGGTCACCACCAAGCAGAAGAAGGACAAGGCCAAGGTCAAGCGGAAGGTCAAGTCCGAACGGCTCACCGGGGCCGGCTCGCTGCCGGTGGACCTCGCCAGCCGACTGGGTGGCCTCCCGGGTGTCGCGGCCGCGGTCGCGGACGTCGCCTTTCCGATCCAGGCGAGTACGCCGGACGGACGTCCACTGCACGGCGCCGACGAGGCTCCGGTGATCGGACACGGCTGGGCCTCCGCACCGCTGACGCCGTACGCGCTGCGCGTCGGCGAGGCGCCCGGCCGGGGCCAGGTGGTCATCGACGCCGACCTGGCTCAGCGGTCGGGCACCGTGGTGGGTGGGCGTCTCGTCGTCACCACGAAGACCGGGGTCCACACCATGGTCGTCTCCGGCGTCGCCGCGCCGGCCGGCCGGGACGGGCTGCCCGCCCAGGGCGCGCTGTTCGTCGCCGACGGCGAGGTGGCCGCGGTGTCCGGGCTGCCCGGTCCGACCGCGGTGGCCGTCCTCACCCGACCCGGCACCGACCCGGTCGCGCTCCGCGACGCCGTCCGGGGGGTTGCCGGGAACGCCAAGGTGCTCACCGGCGCCGACCGTGTTCGGGCCGACCTGCCCGGTGCTCTGCCGGACTACATCGGACCCATCTCGATCTTCGGGTTCGTCATCGGCATCACCGCGTTCGCGGCCGTCTTCGTCCTCACGGGCACGGTCACGCTCGGCGTCCGCCAGCGGCTGCGCGAGCTGGCCCTGCTGCGCACGGCCGGCGCGACTCCCGGTCAGTTGCGCCGCCTCCTCGGCGTGGAGAGTCTCCTGCTCGCCGGGGCCGCCGCGCTCCCCGGCGCGCCGCTGGGTGTGGTGTTCGCCCACGTGGTGGCCGCCCGGTTCCGCGAGCTGGGCGCGGTGCCGGCTCAGTTCGTCGTACGGACCAACGTGATCGTGCTCGTCGCCGCCGCGGCAGCCGGGATGCTGGTGACCTTCATCGGTGCCCGGATCGCCGGACGTCGAGCGGTGCGGATCGCCCCGACGCAGGCACTCGCCGAGACCGCGAGCGCACCGACCGGCGGACTGGTCCCCCGGACAGGCGTCGCGCTGGTGACCACGGCCGGCGCGATCGCCCTGCTCACCTTCGTTCCGCTCGACGGGCCGCTCGGAATGGGCATGACCTTCGTGTCGTCCGCCCTGCTGCTGTGCACGGTCGCGGCCCTCGGACCGCTGCTGGTCCGGGCGCTGACGACGCCCGTGTCCCGCCTCGTCGGCGCCGGCGGCGCGACCGGCTGGCTGGCCGGCCTGGTCACCCGGGCCGAGCGGCGACGGGTCGCGGCGGTCGCTGTCCCGCTCGTGCTCATGTTCGCGATCAACGCCACCATGCTGCTCAACAGCGCCCTGCTGGGCCAGCTGGCCGGGCGGGAACAGGCGGAGCGGACCGCGGCCGCGACGGCGCAGGTGACCGCACCGGGCGGGCTTCCGCTCGGTACCGTCGAACGGCTCGTCGCTCTCGACGGGGTGACCGGTGCGGCGGCGACGCTGCCGACCCGGGCGATCGTCGAGCAGGGTGGCAAGCCCGAGGACTTCGCCGGCCAGGGCCTGCTGATCGCCGGCACCGAGGCCGCGCTCGACCTCGACCTGCGCGCCGGGACGCTGCCCGGCACGGGCACGTTCGCCGCCAGCGAGTACCTGACCGGTCAGTACGGCTGGCGGATGGGCGACGACGTGCGGATCTGGCTCGCCGACGGCCACCAGGTCGACCTGCGTCTCGCCGGGGTGTACGCCCGGGCTCGTGGCTTCGGCGACCTGGCGCTGCCCGCGGACCTGGTGGCGGCACACGACCCACGCGGACTGGTCAGCACGGTCGGGCTGCGCTACCGAGGCGACGTCCCGGGCCGGATCGCCGCCTCGTGGCCCGGCCTGCGGCTGACCCCCACGCTCGGTGCGGCACCCGCCGGTGACGCGCAGAACCAGCAGGGCGCCTGGGAGCTCATGGTGGTCGTCTCCCTCGGCTTCACGGCGATCGCGGTCGTCAACACCTTCGCCATCGCCACCGTCGCGCGCCGCCGCGAATTCGCTGAGCTGCGGCTGGCCGGGGCGACGACCGGGCAGCTGCACCGGCTGGTCGACCGCGAGGCGGTGATCACGGTCACCGTCGGGCTGGTGCTGGGCGCACTGGTCACCGGGATCGTGGTCGGCGCGTTCAGTGCCGCGCAGGACGGCACGTTGCGGGTGTTCGTCGACGCTGGCACGTACGCGGGGATGCTCGGCGGTGTCGCGGCACTGGGGCTGGTCGCGGGTGCCGTGCCGGCCCGGGTCCTGCTGCGGCGGCGCAGCCTGCCGGCCCTGAACGACGGACGCTGACAGGTGCTTCCGAACGGATCGCCGCTCGGACCCGTCCTCCGGATCGTCCGGGGCCGGGTCCGGCCGGTGGCCGTGGGGGGTGCCGCCGATAGGATCGCCAGGATGATCCGCACAACCGCGTCGGCGCTGGCGTACCTGCTCAGCAGCCTCGTCGCCGGTGTCGTCGGCCTCGCCTGGAGCCTCGCGTCCACCCTCGCCGTCGGCCTGCTGTCGGTCACGCAGCTCGGTGGCCCGGCGTTCCTCGGCGCCACCTGGGTCACCCGGCGCCTCGCGGACCTGGAGCGGCACCGGGCCGGTTGGGTGCTCGGCTCCGCCATCGCCGCGCCGTACCTGCCGATCGAGGGCGGCAGCGTCCGGCAGCGGGTCCGCGCGGTCGCCGTGCAACCGGCCACCTGGCGTGACCTGGCCTGGCTGGTCGCGGTTTTCCCGCTGGGCCTGGCGGGCGGCATCGCCACCATCGTGGTCACCGTCGTCGATCTCGCCGCCGTCGTGGCGCCGGCGTGGGCGTGGGCCGTGCCGAACCCGCACGCACCGTTCCCGATGCGTCCGCTCATGACGACGGTGCCGGGCCGGTTCGGTCTGACCGTCCTCGGCGTGCTGCTGTTGCCGGTCACCGCGTGGTTTCTACGGACCGCCGGACGCGCCCAGGCCCGCGCGGCCCGGGGCCTGCTGGCGCCCGGCGCGCACCGACAACTCGTCGAGGAGGCCGCTCGCCTCGCACAGACCCGCCGTCGGGTCGTCGACGCCCAGGCGGCGGAGCTGCGTCGGATCGAGCGGGACCTGCACGACGGCGCCCAGGCCCGGATCGTGGCCGCCGGAATGACGCTGGCGCTGGCCGCCCGCAAGCTGCGGACCGGTGCGCCCGCCGCATCCGACGTGGACCTCGCCCGCCGGCAGCTCGACGACGCCCTCACCGAGCTGCGCCGGCTGGTGCGCGGCATCCACCCGCCGATCCTCACCGATCGGGGGCTGCACGCCGCTGTCGCCGCCCTGGCCGGCGACAGCCCACTCGCCGTCGAAATCCGGGGCGACCCGGACGACCGGTTTCCACCAGCGGTCGAGTCGGCGGCCTATTTCGTCATCGCGGAGGGTCTCGCCAACGCGGGCAAGCACGCCGAGGCCCGGACCTGCGTCGTCACCCTCGCCCGAGGCGCCGGTACGGTCACCGTCACGCTCACCGACGACGGGCACGGCGGCGCCGACCCGGCCGGCTCCGGGCTCGACGGCCTGCGGCGCCGCGTCGAGGCACTCGACGGCCGGCTCACCATCACCAGTCCACCCGGCGGTCCCACCGTCCTGTCCGCGGAGCTGCCCCACTGATGCGTATCGTGATCGCCGAGGACCTGTTGCTGCTCCGGGACGGCATGGTGCGGCTGCTGACCGACACCGGCCACACCGTCGTCGCCGCCGTGGACACCGCACCCGCCCTGCTGGCGGCCGTCACCGAGCACCGGCCCGATCTGTCCATCGTCGACGTTCGGTTGCCGCCCGGCTTCCGCGACGAGGGGCTCCGCGCCGCCCTGACGCTGCGGGCCACGGACCCGGACTCCAAGGTGCTCATCGTCTCCCAGTACGTCGAACGGGCCTACGCCGTGGAGCTGCTCGCCGACGGCCGGGGCGGCGTCGGTTACCTCCTCAAGGACCGGGTCACCGCCCTGGACGACTTCCTCGACGCGGTGCAGCGGGTCGCCACCGGTGGCACCGCCCTGGACCCCGAGGTGGTACGGCAACTGTTCACCCGCAACAGCCGCAACCACGGCATCGACGGGCTCACCGCACGGGAACGTGAGGTGCTCGGCCTCATGGCCCAGGGCCTGTCCAACGCGGCCATCTGCGCCGCGCTCGTCCTGGCGCCGGTCTCGGTGGAGAAGCACATCACCAACATCTTCGCCAAGCTCGACCTGCCGCCGGCCGAGGACGCCAACCGACGTGTCCGCGCGGTCCTCGCCTACCTCAACCACTAGCGACTCCCCGCGGGCCCCGGCCCCCGCTCCCGGTCGGTACATCCAGCGTTCGGGCGGCAGCCACGCTCGATTGATCATGAGTTCGGGTCCGCTTCGTACCGTCCCGAGCATGACTGTCCTATCCGCATCATCGCCGCTCGGCCGCGCCGCGACGAGGCTCGTCGCCGTGCGTAGCCGGACCACCGCCACCATCGCCGCGCTCGCCATCACCGGCGCTGCCGTCGCGGTGGCCGTCGCGACGTCGTCGCCCGCCACCGCGGAGCCGGGCAACGTCGTCGTCTCGGAGAACTTCTCCTCCGGGTCGCTGCCCGCCGGCTGGAACGCGGTCGACGGCGCCTGGAAGGTGGAGAACGGCCGGCTGTACGGAACCTCCGCCAGCTCGGGCGAGAACAACAAGATCACTTTTGGTCGGCACCTGGCCGACTTTCGCCTCGAGGCGACCATGCGCTTCGAGTCGGTCTCCGCCGCCACCCGCTGGGCGTCGCTCGGCATCGACGTCCCGGCCGACGGCGCCACCCCGTGGTGGATCGCCACCATGCGCAGCGGCACCACCGCCGCCAACGGTCTCGAGTTCGCGCAGCGGACGACGGCGAACGCCTGGGTCGTGACGAACACCGCCTCCGCCCCGTACGCCGCCGGCACAGGTCGGGACGTCCGCGTCGCGGTCGAGGTGCACGGCAACCAGGCCCGCTGGATCTTCGACGGGCGGGAGGCGATGCGCACGAACAGCCTCCAGCGCTCCGCCAACGGCGTCCAGGCGCTCTTCGTCAACGGCGGCACCGTCTCGTACGACGACGTCACCGTCACCGAGCTGCCGCCGAACGGCTACATCCGCCCCGAGGGCAGCCCGTTCACGGTGATCGCGCACCGCGGCGCGTCCGCCGCCGCGCCGGAGAACACCCTGGTCGCGCAGGAGATCGCGCGCAAGGGCGGCGCCGACTGGATCGAGAACGACGTCCAGCCGAGCAAGGACGGCATCCCGTTCATCCTGCACGACGGCACGGTCGACCGGACCACCGACGGGACCGGCAACATCCGCGACCTGACCGCCGCGCAGATCAAGGCGCTCGACGCCGGCTCCTGGTTCGGTCCGCACTATGTGGGCGAGCGGGTGCCGACCCTGGCCGAGCAGCTCGCGGACCTGCGTACCCGGGGCGGCAACCTGCTGCTGGAGATCAAGGGCCGGCACACCCGGGACGAGGTCGCGACGATCATCCAGGTGATCCGGGACGAGCAGATGATGGGCCGGGTGTTCGTCCAGAGCTTCGAGGTCGACGCCCTGAAATACACCTACGAGCTCGCCCCCGAGCTGCCGCTCGGTCTGCTCCGCAGCAGCCTCGACGCCGATCCGGTGGCGATCTCCAGGGAGCTGCACCTGACCGCGTACAATCCGGACGGCAACGCGCTGCTGGCCAAGCCGGAGGTCGTCGCCCCGCTGCACGCCGCCGGGGTCGCCGTGATGGCCTGGACGATGGACTCCGCCGGCCTGTGGCAGCGGTTGGAGCGGATCGGCACCGACGGTGTCATCACCAACCGGGCGTCCGAGCTGGTCGGCTGGAACTCGGCGTTCATACAGCGGGCCTCGGCTGATCCGACCGTGCAGATCACGTCGCCGGTCGACGGGGCGCGGCTCGACCGGGCCCAGTCCCCGGTGATCGCGGTCGCCGCCACCAACGCGGACACCGTCACCGTCACGCTCGACGGCAGGAAGTCGGCCGCCGGGCACAAGCTCGACCTGGGCACACTGACCGCGGGCAGGCACACCGTCCGTGCCGAGGTGACCGGTCCGGAGGGCACCGCGACCGCGACCAGCACGTTCACCGTGACGGTGAGCCAGGCCGGCCTCGGCTACCTGGTCCTCACCTCGGGCGCCGAGCCGGCCGCGATCAACGCCATGACGGTCAAGCTGGTGCACGCGCAGTACGCCCAGCTGGCCACCTACGCCGAGCGGCAGGCCGGCAAGCTGGTGCCGGCAGCGGTCGCCAGTGTCATCGCCGCCGACGCTCGGACCCTCGCGTTGAAGTAGTCCGTCGCCACACCGGGTGTCCCCGCCGTCGCGACGGCGGGGACTCCCGTCGCCGGGGCTGGCCGATGCTGCCGTGATCCAGTCCGGCCGGCGACAGGTGGGGCGGGGAACTCCTCGTGCCTTCGGCGTGTGAGGATGCGGCGCATGCGTGCGGTGATCTTCGACGAGTTCGGTGCCCGACCCGAGGTCCGCGACGTCCCGGACCCGGCGCCGCCGCCCGGGGGCGCGGTCATCCGCGTCGAGGCGACGGGGTTGTGCCGCAGCGACTGGCACGGTTGGCAGGGACACGATCCGGACATCCGCCTGCCGCACATACCCGGTCACGAGTTCGCCGGCGTGGTCACGGCGGTCGGCGCCGGCGTGCGCGGCTGGCGGCCCGGCGATCGGGTCACGGCGCCGTTCGTCTGCGCCTGCGGGCGGTGCCCGGCCTGCCTCGCCGGCGATCAGCAGGTCTGCGAGCGGCAGACGCAGCCGGGCTTCACCCACTGGGGCTCGTTCGCGGAGTACGTGGCGGTGCGGAACGCCGACGTCAACCTGGTCCGGCTTCCCGACGAGCTGGACTACCCGGCCGCGGCGGCGCTCGGTTGCCGCTTCGCCACGGCGTTCCGGGCCGTGGTCACCCAGGGGCGCGTCGCGGCGGGCGAGTGGGTGGCGGTACACGGTTGCGGCGGGGTGGGCCTGTCCGCGGTGATGATCGCGGCGGCCTGCGGCGCGCGGGTGGTGGCGGTCGACGTCAGCCCCGGCGCGCTCGAGCTGGCCAGGAACTGCGGGGCGGCGGTCTGTCTGGACGGCAGCACCCTGACCGGGCCCGGCGCGGTGGCCGCCGCCGTTCGGGAGGCGACCGGCGGCGGCGCCCACCTGTCACTCGACGCGTTGGGCAGTCACGGCACCTGCGCCGCGTCCATCGAGAGCCTGCGCCGGCGGGGGCGGCACGTGCAGGTCGGGCTCCTCCCCGCCGCGCAGGGCCGACCGGCCCTGCCGATGGATCTCGTGATCGCGTTCGAGCTGGAGCTGCGGGGCAGTCACGGCATGCCCGCGCACGCCTATCCGGAGCTGCTCCGGCTGGTCACCGCCGGCGTGCTGCGCCCCGCCGAGCTCGTCACCCGCACCATCGGCCTCAGCGAGGTGCCTGACGCGCTGGCCACGATGGACCGGCCCGCCCCCGGCGGGATGTGCCTCATCCGGCCGACGACGCCGCGCTGAGTGGGCCCTCGTTCCCGCTGCGATCCAGCGCGGACACGCAGTAGGTGAGTGCACGGTCGGCCGGGGCGGTGCGGTCGACCCAACCCGTACCGCGGGCGGTGCCGACGAGCCGGGCCCCGTCGCCGTCCACCCGGTAGACGGCGAAGCTCGTGGCGTCGTCGCCACGCCAGCTCAGCTCCATTCCGGTGTCCGCGCGCCGTACGCCGGTGACCTCCGGCGCGGCCGGGGGCGCCGCCGGCAACCGTGCCATGGTGGGCACCAGCGCCGGGCCGGCGTAGTGCGCCGCGCTGTACCGGCTGACCGCCCCGAGCTTGTCCGCGCGCACCTGCCGGGCGCTGAAGTGCACACTTCCCTGCACCCCGTACCGGCGGTTCAGGGCGAGCTGGCGGTCCAACTCGGCCGGGTCGCGCCACGCGCCGCGCTCGCCCACCCGGTAGTCGGCCTGGCCGATGTAGAGCTGCACCCGGGTGCCCTTCACGGTGGCCGCCCACCACGGCAGGAGCTTGGCGTAGTCGGCCTTGTCGAACCCGATGTGCCAGTAGAGCTGCGGCACGATGTAGTCCAGCCACTGCTCCCGTACCCAGAGGCGGGTATCGGCGTAGATGTCGTCGTAGCTCTGCAACCCGGCTGTCGCGGAGCCGGCCGGGTCGTTGCGCTTGTTGCGCCAGATGCCGAACGGGCTGATGCCGAACTTCACCCACGGCTTGATGGCCTTGATCCGCTCGCTCATCTCCCGGACCAGCGTGTTCACGTTGTCGCGGCGCCAGGCGTCCCTGTTCGCGAAGCCTCCGCCGTAGCGGGCGAACGCCGCGCCGTCCGGGAAGTCCTGGCCGGCTTCCGGGTACGGGTAGAAGAAGTCGTCGAAGTGCACCCCGTCGACGTCGTACCGCTGGACGGCCTCCAACATCGAGTCCTCGACGAAGGCGCGCGCCTCAGGGATTCCCGGGTTGAAGTAGAGGCGGCTGCCGGGCCGGTCCGCGCTGGGGTAGGTCACCACCCAGTCGCGGTGTCGCCGCAGCGGGTGTGTCGGCGCGAGCTGGTCCAGCTTCGGACCCGGCCCGCCCACCGTGGCCGGCTGCCCGCCGCGGTACGGGTTGAACCAGGCGTGGAACTCCAGGTTGCGGGCGTGCGCCTCGGCGACCATGAACTCCATCGGGTCCCAGCCGGGGTCGCGCCCGTCGCGGCGTCCGGTCAGCCACTCCGACCACGGCGCGTAGCTGGACGGCCAGAGCGCGTCCCCGCTCGGCCGCACGTGCGCGAAGACGGCGTTGTGGTTGCGCCGTACGGCGAGGTCCAGCCAACCCCGGAACTCCGCCCGCGCCGTCTCGGCCGGCAGTCCGCGGCGGCTCGGCCAGTCGATGTTGTTCACGGTGGTGATCCACATGCCGCGCAGCTCGCGGGGCGCCCGGGCCGGCTGGCCGGCACAGGTGGGGATGCCGTCCGCCCGGCCGGCGCCGGGTGCCGGGCTCACGGCGGCCGCGCCGGCCGGCCGCGCGTCGCCAGAGACCCGATCCCGCAGTGACCAGGCGCCGATCGCGACGGCCACGGCGATCGCGGCGACCACGGCGATGAACACCTGGACGCGAGGGCGGCGAACGGCGGCAGCGGGCGGATCGGCGGCGGGCATCGGCTCAGTCTGCCGAGTCCGCCGGCCGGGTGAAACCGGTGACCCGTTACTTAACGGTCAGCTAAGGCTGGCCGGCTGCCGGGGGTGGGCGGCGCCGGGCGCGGGGGGCCCCCCCCGGGGGTGGTGGCCCCCGGTCCATCTTATCATTCCGGCTCGTCTCGGGCGGGGGCGCGCGCGCCCCGCGCCGCGCCGCGCCCCCCCCCCCCGCCCGCGTGTCAGCAGTAGAGGTTGGCTCCGGCCGGCACGCCCAGGATGCCCACGAACTGCTGGTACCTGGTGACCCGGCTCTGCACCTGGCCGGGGTTTCCGCCGTTGCACTCGATCGAGCCGTTGATGCTGCGGATGGTCTCGCCGAAACCGGCGCCGTTGACCATCGCGTTGTGGGCGGTCATGCTGCCCGGCCCGTTCTGGGTCATCCAGTACCAGATGGCGGTCTTCCAGGCCACCGCGGCATCGTTCTGCACCAGCCACGGGTTGGTCAGCAGGGGCAGTCCGAGGGCGTTTCCGGCGGCGTTGTAGTTGAAGTTCCAGCTCAGCTGGATCGGCCCGCGCCCGTAGTAGGCGGCCTGCCCCGCCGGGCAGCCGTACGGCTGGCCGGGGTCGCAGTAGTGCGGGTAGTTCGCGGTGTTCTGCTCCACGACATGGACGAGTCCGCCGGTCTCGTGGTGCACGTTCGCCAGGAAGGCCGCCGCCTCCTGGCGCTGGACGGTCGCGCTGCCGGTCCTGGTGAACGCCGAGTAGGCGCTGAGGGCGGCGACGAGCCCGGAGTACGTGTAGAAGGGGTTGCGGCCTGGGAACATCTGGTTGAACTGGGCCTCGCTGACCACGAAGCCGCCGGGGTTGGTGGGCGGGTTGGTGGGCGGCGTCCCGCTGCAGGTGTAGGGCTCCCAGTACCAGGTGCTGATGACGGGGTCGTAGCCGGGATTGTCGTGCTCGGCGATGTAGTACAGACCGTTGGTGTACCGCACGATGCTGCCGGTGGCGTACCAGGTGCCGGCGACCCAGTTCGGGTGGTTGCAGCTGCCCGTGGGCGGCGGTGTGGTGCCGCCCCCGCAGGCGCCGAGGTCCTGCCATACGCCGGTGGTGCCCGGCGGCGCCTCGTTCTGCGTCCACCACTTCGCCTGGTAGTTGCGGCCGTTGTGGGAGACCTGGGCGCCTCCCGTGTAGACGGCCGAGGCCTGCCACGACGCTGCGCAGGCCGCAGCGGATGCGGCGGTCGCCGGGATGATTGCCACCAGTCCGCCGGCGACGACCAGTGCCGCAAGTGCGACCAGGGCCCGCAGTCTCGACATGGGATCACTCCTTCCTGGGATACCACGTGCCGATGACTCGGCAGTACATCGACAGGAGTGACTGTAACACCTACTGTTCACAATCCTTACTAATTCCCGAGGCGAACCACCGCACGGACCGGGCACGGGCGCACGGGATGGCGGCTGCCGATCCCCGGTGGTCTGGGTAGCCTGGACGCCATGATCTTCATTACCGCCAAGTTCCGGGTTCTGCCCGAGCACGCTGACCGGTGGCCGCAGATCGCCGCCGAGTTCACCGGGGCGACCAGGGCCGAGCCGGGCTGTCTATGGTTCGACTGGTCCCGCAGCCTGGACGACCCGACCGAGTACGTGCTGGTCGAGGCGTTTCGCGACGACGAGGCCGGCGCGGCGCACGTGCAGTCCGCCCACTTCCGCAAGGCACAGCAGGACCTGCCGCCCCACCTGGCCGAGACGCCGCGCATCGTGAACGCCACCGTGCCGCAGCAGGACTGGTCGCTGCTCGGCGAGATGGCCGTCCCCGAGGGTCGCTGATCACCACCGGCGCACCGCCGCTGCCCCGGCGTGTGTCCCACGAACGCGCGGAGCAGCGTCCATCGCCACGCGTTTCCGGGCCGGCAGCCAGGGCGGTGACGGCGCACGCGGGTGGCCCGGCCGTCGCCGGCCGGGCCACCCGCTCGGCGTACGGTCAGCCGCCGAGACTCGCGGCGGCCGAGGCGATCGTCGAGGCGAAGTAGCTCACCTGGGTGTAGACGCCCGGGTAGTTGGGCCGGGCGCAGCCGTTGCCCCAGCTGACGATCCCGACCTGGACCCAGGCGTTGCTGGCGTCGCGGCGGAACATCGGGCCGCCCGAGTCTCCCTGGCAGGTGTCCACGCCACCGCTGGCGTAGCCGGCGCAGATCTCCTGTGCGGGGATGATGTCCCCGCCGTAGTAGGAGTTGCAGGTGGAGTCGCTGACAACGGGACGGTCGCCTTGAGCAGGTACCGCTGTTGCGAGCCACCCTCGCGGGCGGCGCCCCAGCCGGCGACGGTGAAGGTGCCGCTGTCGTACGCGGTGGTGTTCGCGATCTTCAACGTGCTCAGCCCGGTGACGGGGGTGGCCAGCCGGATCAGCGCCCAGTCCCTGCCGTTGCCGTTGTAGCCGGGAGCCCGGTAGACGTAGTTCGACCGGACGGTGATCCGGCTGGACGACTGGAGGTCGACCACGCCGAGCGTCGCGGTGATGCTGGTGTTGGTGCCGGTGGCGCCCACGCAGTGCGCCGCGGTGAGCACCAGCCGCGAGCTGTACAGGGCCCCGCCGCACCCCATCGAGAGCCGGACCATGAAGGGGAACTCGCCCTGGGCGGCCCGGGTGCCACCGACGACGTTGGGCGTCGGAGTGACGTCGGCCGCGGCCGCCGGGGCCGCGACAGTGAGGCTGCCCGCGGTCACCGCGGCCAACACGGTGGCCAGGAGGCCGGTGAGGGTACGCCAACGGACCATGCATTCCTCCGCATCAGGACGGCACGCCTCGTGAGCGCACCTGATTCACGATGCGGTCATCATATTGAGATCAATGGATCGGATAGGACATCCTCTCTGGGTCGTACCGCCGGCGCTATGGATCCCGGCGGGGCCGGCCGCTCCGATCCATCCACAACTCCGGTCAGAGCCGGTGGCGGACCCACACGTTCGGTTCGACGTAGACGCCGTGGTCATGCTCGACGTCGCAGCGGACCGGGACGAGCGCGCCCGGCACGCGCACCGGGCCGGTGCGGTCGAACGGCAGGCCGGTCCACCGCCGCCACTCCTGCAACGTGCCCGGGATGGTCATCGACCGGGGCGCCACGGACTCGATCACCCCGCCAGCACGGACGTGCGTACGCAACCACGGGTCCACCGGCAGGCCGTCGTCGCGGACCCGGAAGGCGTACCGGTCCATCGGCTCATCGGGAACCGCGTGCTTGCCGCTGGGGCGTACCGGCGCGACCAGGGTGTGGTAGCCGAGCCGGCGGGCGTTCTCGCGCATCGCGTCGAGCATCCGGGCGGACAGTCCCCGACCGCGAGCCTCGGGGCGGATGCAGATCTCCAACGCGGACACCGTGTTCGTCGGCATGCCGGCGAGGCGGTTGATCGTCGCCCGCTGCACGACCCGGTCCCATCCGCCCGGCGGCAGTCCCTCCTCGGTCCAGGACAGCGGCACGCTGTAGGCCCGTGCCAGCGCCCGGCCGGGCTCAGCGGGGTCGATGGCGAGCAGGACGAACTCCGGGTACAGCTCGTTGGCCACCGCGTAGTACAGCGAAGCCATCGGATCCCAGCCCATGAACTCCGGCCAGGCGCCGTCGAAGTCGTCCAGCAGCGGCGCGAGCTCGGGGCGCTGCGCGACCGTCACGATTTCAAGATCCATCCGGCGGACGATAGCGGACCGACAGGGCGACAGCACCCGAGTTTTCTCCCCGCGGGTGCACGCTCACGGACGTTGGTGAGGCGTGCCGGTGCTCTCTCGGCGGATCAGCCGGAACGGCGTCTGCACGGTCAGCGGCGCCGTGACCTCGGTACCCTCGATCCGGGCGACGAGGCGGCGTACCGCGAGACGGCCGATCGCTTCCTTGTCCGGCGCGATGGTGGTGAGGGTCGGTGTGCTGAAGCGTCCCTCCTCGATGTCGTCGATGCCGATGAATGCGACGTCCTCCGGCACCCGGTGGCCGGCCTCGGTCAACGCCCGCAGCGCGCCGACGGCGACCAGGTCGTTGTAGCCGAACACCGCGTCCGGGGCTACTCGTTCGAGTCGGTCAACTCTCCCGGGCAGTACCTGCGGCACCAGAACTCGCGGGTACGCAACTCGCCGAACGACGGCTCCGCGCTCACCCGCGCCGACGCCACCTGGTGCGCACGGGTGGGCTTGACCGGCACCGGCGTGTCGCTGGGGTCGTACAACTTCCGGGGCAGGTACCTGCGGCACTACAACTCGGAGGTATGGCTCAGCAACGGCGCCGGCGGCGACCCGTACAACACGCCAACGCTGTGGGCCGCCGACAGCACCTGGACGATTGCCGCCCCCTGGGCGCCCTGACCGGCCAGAGGCCGCGACAGGGTCGTCGCGGCCTCCGCTGACCGGGGGGTCCGGCCTTGCCGGACCCCCCGGTCAGCCGGCCACCCGCGCGCGGCGGTCAGAGGGTCGTCTCGTTGGGCAGGCCGAAGAAGTCGTGCCACTTGACGCCGCCGAGGAAGGCGGTGCCGGCCGAGAGGCCGACGTAGACGTCGTTGAGGCTGCCCCTGGTGAAGGCGATGATGTCGTCCCTGCCGTCGCCGTCGTAGTCACCGAGGTAGGGGAACTCGCCGGCCAGGCAGAAGAAGTCGTTCCACTTGACGGTGGTGCCGGCGAAGGAGGTGCCGGTGGAGACGGCCGCGTAGACGTCGGCGTCGGCGTTGCAGGTCAACGTCACGATGTCGTCGCGACCGTCACCGTTGATGTCCCCGACTCGCGGCTGTTCCGTCCCGACGGCGAACAGGTCATGCCACGTCTGCGCGGCGCCGAACGAGGATCCCGTGGACAGGGCGACGATCACGTCCGAGGCCGTGGCCGGCCCCTGGGTGAAGGTGATGATGTCGTCCCTGCCGTCGCCGTTGACGTCGCCGAGGGCCGGATACTCGCCGGCGATCGAGAAGTACTCGTGCCACTTCAGCGCCGTACCGGTGAACGACGACCCGGCGGACAGCGCGACGTACACGTCCCCGGCGCCGTCGTGCGTGAAGGCGATGATGTCGTCGCGGCCGTCGCCGTTGACGTCCCCCACCGCGGCGACCTCGGTGTTCGGCGCGAACCAGTCGTGCCACTTCGTGGCGCCCGCGAACGACGACCCGGTCGACAGTGCCACGTACACGTCGGCGAGCGAGCCGTGGGTGAACGCCACGACGTCGTCGCGCCCGTCGCCGTTGAAGTCCCCGGACAGCAGCGTCTCGTCGCTCAGCCCGAAGAAGTCGTTCCACTTCACCGACGTCCCGGCGAACGAGGTCCCGGTGGACGGCGACACGTACACGTCGTTCAGCGACCCACGGGTGAACGCGACGATGTCGTCGCGGCCGTCCCCGGTGAAGTCGGTCGGCGAGCCGGCCAGGTACCGGCTGCCGGGCGACCCGCCGCAGTTGTCACTGACCAGGTACTTCTGGTTGTACTGCGAAGGGTAGGGGGCGAGCGAGACGCCGTTGATGGCGATCGTCTGCCCGACACCGTTGTAGAGCTGCTCGTAGTGGACGTGCGGCCCGGAGGAGTTTCCCGTGCTGCCCGTGATGCCGATCTGCTGGCCCTGCTGGACGTACGCGCCGTTGGGCACGGAGTAGGCGCTGAGGTGGAAGTGGTAGGTGGTCCAGCCGCCGCCGTGGTCGATGACGAGATAGTTGCCGGCTCCGCTGGGCTGCGAGTAGTGCCGCGCCACCCCCGCGGCGGAGGCGACCTGCGGGGTGCCTCCGGTGGTGGCGCCGTCGGCGCGGACGAAGTCCAGCGCCTGTCGGACCTCGGCGCTGCGGTGGTCGTACGTCCACCGCTGCCCGCAGGGGAACGGCGCCTTGAAGGTCGGTGCGGCGAACGCGGGCGAGGGCGACGCCACCACGGCGGCCAGGACCGCCGCGGCCAGGGTGAGAAGCGCGACCAGGGCGCTACGCGCGGGGGTACGCGAATGCCGGATCATGGCGTGACTCCTGTCGGGGCTCAGAGGGTCGTTTCGCCGTTGAGGCCGAAGTAGTCGTGCCACTTGGTGCCGCCGAGGAAGCCGGTGCCCGTGGAGAGCCCGACGTGGACGTCGTTGGTGGCGCCCCTGGTGAAGACGATGATGTCGTCCCTGCCGTCGCCGTCGAAATCACCGAGGTAGGGGAACTCGCCGGCCAGGCAGAAGAAGTCGTTCCACTTCACCGTGGTGCCCGCGAACGAGGTGCCGGTGGAGACCGCCGCGTAGACGTCGCCGTCGGCGTTGCAGGTGAACGTCACGATGTCGTCCCTACCGTCACCGTTGATGTCCCCGACACGCGGCTGCTCGGCGCCGACGGCGAACAGGTCG
>NZ_JBSFYP010000054.1:0-45913 GCF_053599835.1 Micromonospora sp. NPDC005163 | reverse complement strand
GTTCGGCGCCACCAGCGCCGCCTCCGGCGGAGCCGCCCTGGTCGCCGGCCTCGGCGCGGGCGGCGTCGGGCTGTACGACGACGTGGTCGGCGCCCGCCCGGAGCAGAAGGCCGCGAAGGGCTTCACCGGTCACCTCGCCGCGCTGCGCGAGGGACGGGTCACCGCCGGGCTGGTCAAGGTCGTCGGGGTGGGCGCCGCCGGGCTGGGCGCCGCCGCGCTGCTCGCCGCCGATCCCCGGGTCGCCGCGCACCCGCGCCGCCAGCGCCACGGCGCGTTCGGCCGGGGCGTCGACGTGCTGCTCGGCGCCGGGGTGATCGCCGGCACCGCCAACCTGCTCAACCTGCTCGACCTACGCCCCGGACGGGCCATCAAGTCGGGGCTGCTGCTCGGCGCGCCCCTGAGCGGTGGCCCGCACGGCGGGATCGCCGCGGGCGCGGCCGGCGCGGCCGCCGGTCTGCTCCGCGACGACCTGGCCGAGGACGTGATGCTCGGCGACAGCGGCGCGAACGCCCTCGGCGCGGTGCTCGGCGTCGCGCTCGCCGCCCGGACCGGCCCGCTCGGCCGCGCCGGGCTGCTCGCCGTTCTCGCCGGCCTCACCGCCGCCAGCGAGAAGGTCAGCTTCACCTCGGTGATCCAGGGGACCCCGGGGCTGCGGGAGCTTGACGCACTGGGCCGGCGCGCCGACTGACGTGACCAGACCGGCACCCCTCGCCGGCGCCGGCCGGCTGGCCGGGGCAGCCGCGCTCATCGCCGTCCTCACCGTGCTCAGCCGGCTCGCCGGCTTCGGCCGTACCGCCGTGTTCACCTGGAGCCTGGCGCCCACCGACCTCGGCGGCGCCTACGTGGTGGCCAACGCGGTGCCGAACTTCATCTTCGAGATTGTCGCCGGGGGAGCGCTGGCCAGCCTGGTCGTACCGCTGCTGGCCGGTGCGGTCGCCGCCGGCGACCGGACGGCGGTGGCCCGGACCACCGGGGCGTTGCTGACCTGGACGCTGGCTCTGCTGGTGCCGCTCGCGCTGCTGGTCGTGCTGTTGGCCGGGCCGGTGATCGGGGCGCTGGGCGACGGCCTGACCGCCGCCCAGCAGCAGAGCGGGACCCGGATGCTGCGGGTCTTCGCCCCGCAGTTGCCGCTGTACGGCGTCGGCATCGTGCTCACCGGGGTGCTCCAGGCGCACCGACGCTTCGCCTGGCCGGTGCTAGCCCCGCTGCTGTCCAGCCTCACCGTGATCGTCGTCTACCTGGGGTTCACCTCGACCCAGGGCCGACTGGCCACGGTCGGCGGGGTGACTCCCGGCGGCGAGCTGCTGCTCTCGGCCGGTACCACCCTCGGCGTGGTGGTGCTGTCGCTGTCGCTGCTGATTCCGATGCGGCGGCTGCGCCTGCGGTTGCGGCCCGGGTTCGGGTTCCCCTCCGACGCGCGGGCCCGGGTCGGGGGCCTGGCAGTGGCTGGCGCGGTCACCGTCACCACGCAGCAGATCGCGCTGATCGTCAGCCTTCACCAGGTCACCTACGGCGCGCAGACCAACCCTGGGGTGTACAACCTGGCGCAGACCGTCTATCTGCTGCCCTGGGCGGTGCTGACCGTGCCGCTGGCCATCGCCGCGTACCCGACCCTGGCCGCCGCCCGCGCCGCCGGGGACGAGGACACCTACCGGGCGACCCTCGCCCCGGCCGTGCGTGGGGTGCTCCTGTTCAGCTGCCTCGGCGCGGCCGCGTTGATTGGCACCGCCGGGTCGATCGGGCAGGTCTTCTTCAGCAACGCGGCCACCGCCTCGACCGCCGCCGCCGCGATCATCGGGTTCGCGCCGGGTCTGCTCGGCTACGGCCTCTTCGCGGTGCTCACCCGGGCGCTCTACGCCCGGGGGGCAACCCGGGCGGCAACCGTCGCCACGGCGGTCGGCTGGCTGGTGGTTCCCGCCGCCGTCCTGTTGCTCGGCGTGCTGCTGCCGCTGCGGGATCGGGTACTCGCGGTGACGGCAGCGAACTCGGTGGGAATGCTGGTGCTCGGGGCGCTGCTGCTCGCGGCGGTGTGGCGCGGCGCCGGCCGTACGGCGTTGGCCGGCGCGACCCGGGCCGGCGCGGCAGGCGCTCTGGCCGCAGTGCTCGCCGCGCTCGCCGGGCTCGGCCTCACCCGGTGGTTCGACACGCCGGGCGGCGGCACCCCGACGATGGTGGCGGCACTCGGTCAGGGCATGCTGTCCGGGGTTCTGGTTGGGGTCGTGTTCCTCGCCGTGGTCTGGTTCGTCGACCGGCGGGACGTACGGCCGCTGCTGGCCGGGGTGCTGCGGCGTCTGGGCCGGGCGGGACGGCGCGGGTCGCGGGACGGGGCCGGCACGCCGACGCCGGGCGCGGTCCCCCCGGAGCAGGACGACGGGAAGGAGACGGTGGTCCGGTGAGCGCGAGGAGTGAGCCGTCTCAGCCCGTCCTGCCCACCGGATGGTCGGGCAGCGTTGCGATGGTGCTCGCCTCCAGCACCGGCGGGGTCGGCCAGCACGTCCGCTCGGTGGCGCGCGGGCTCGTCGCGGCCGGTGCCACCGTGCTGGTGTGTGGGCCGGCGGCGACGCAGGAGCAGTTCGACTTCGCCGGGGTCGGCGCGCGTTTCCAGCCGGTGGAGATTCCGGCCAGCCCGACGCCGGCCGACGCTCGCGCGGTGCTCGCCCTGCGCCGGGCGCTCGCCGCCGCCCGGGTCGACGTGGTGCACGCGCACGGTCTGCGCGCCGGGCTGGTGGCCGTGCTGGCCCGTCCGGCCGCCCCGCTGGTCGTGACCTGGCACAACGCGGTGCTCGCCGGCGGGTTGCGGGGCGGGATGTCCCGGCTCGCCGAGCGGGTGGTGGCCCGGGGCGCCCGGGTGGCCCTCGGGGCCTCCGCGGACCTGGTGGAACGGGCCGCCGCGCTGGGTGCCGCTGACGCCCGGCTCGCCCCGGTCGCCGCGCCGACGCTGCCCGCGCCGCGTCGACGCCCCGCCGCCGTGCGGGCCGAGTTCGGTGTCCGCCCGGACCAGCCGCTGATCGTCTCGGTGGGCCGGCTGCACCCGCAGAAGCGGTACGACGTGCTGATCGACGCGGCGGCCCGCTGGCGTACCCGTACTCCACCGCCGGTCGTGGTGATCGCCGGCAGTGGCCCGGCCTACCTGCCGCTGGCCGCCCGGACCTCGGCGGCCCGCGCCCCGGTGACCCTGCTGGGGCACCGCACGGACGTGGCCGACCTGCTCGCCGGCGCCGACCTCGCGGTGGTGACCAGCGACTGGGAGGCCCGGCAGCTCTTCGCCCAGGAGGCGCTGCGGGCCGGCGTACCGCTGGTGGCCACCGCGGTCGGCGGGCTGCCGGAGCTGGTCGGCGATGCCGCCGCGCTGGTCCCCGCCGGCGACGTGGACGCCGTCGACGCGGCGGTGCGCGTGTTGCTCGACGACCCGGCGGCCCGGGCCGAGCTGGGCCGGCGCGGCGCCGAGCGGGCGGCGACGTGGCCCACCGAGGCGGACACCGTGGCCGCGTTGGCGGCCCTCTACGCCGAGTTGGCAGCGACGCCCACCGGCCCGGCGACCCCGGATTCCGACGCCCCGATGACGGGACACCGGTGATGCTGCGCCGACTCGCCCCCGCCCTGTTGACCGTGCTCGTGGTGGCGTTGGGCGTCACCGCGCTGTCCGCGCGTCCGCCGCAGGGCAGTCCGGAGCGCACCGCTGACTTCGTGGTGCTCGCCGGGATCGCGGGGCTGCGCTGGGAGGACGTGGATCCGCAGACCACTCCGACGCTGTGGCGGATGGCCCAGGACGGCTCGATCGGCTCGCTGTCGGTGCGCTCCGCGCACCGGCCCACCTGTCCGGTGGACGGCTGGTTGACCCTGGGCGCGGGCAGCTTCGCCGCGTGGAACGGCAGCCGGTCGGCCGGTGGCTGCCCGCCGGCCGGGGTGGTTGTGGAGCAGCCGGACGGCATCGGCGCGAACCTGCCCGATCAGGAGAGCGTGGTCCAGTACAACCAGCAGCGGCTGCCCTGGGACACCATGCCCGGGTCGCTGTCGGAGTCGGTGCGCTGCTCGGTCGCGGTCGGTCCGGGTGCGGCGGTGGCCGCCGCCCGACCGTTCGGCCGGGTCGACCGGTACGCGTCGGGGCTGCCGGCCGATCCGCGCGCGCTGCTCGGCTCGTGCGTGCTGAGCATCGTCGACCTCGGCACGGTCGACGGGACCGACCCGGCGGCGCGCGCCGCGGCGGCCCGCTCGGCGGACGCCCAGCTGGCCCGGGTGCTGGCCGCCCGGCCGCCGCGTTCACTGGTGCTGGTCGCCGGGGTCTCCGACACCGCCCAGCCGTCCCGACTGCACGTGGCGGTGGCCGACGGGCCGGGCTGGGAGCGGGGCTGGCTCACCTCGGCCAGCACCGGCCGGGACGGCTACCTGCAACTTGTCGACCTCGCGCCGACCGCGCTGGCCGCGCTGGGCCGGCCGATGCCGGAGCGGCTCTTCCTCGGCCGGCCGGCGGTCAGCACCGGCGGCCGCCCGGCCGACCTGGCCGAGGCGATCACCGTGCCGGCCGACGCGGACCAGGAGGCGGCCGCGCAGCGGACCGTCTCCGGCCGGTTCTTCACCCTGCTCGCCGGGTTGCAGGTCCTGCTGGCCCTCGCGGTGCTGCCGCTGCTGCGTCGGGCCCGCCCGCACGCCGGGCCGGCGGGGCCGACGCCGGCGCCCGCGCGGGTCGTGGCGGTGGTGGAGCTGCTGCTGGTGGCCGCGGCGTTGACCGTGCCGGCGGCGCTGCTCGCCGACGCGGTGCCGTGGTGGCGCGGCGAGCATTCAGGTTGGATCTTCGCCGGGGTCACCGCGCTGCTGGTGGCGGCCGGCACCGCGGCGGTCCGGTTCGTCCCCGGGTACGCGGGCACCCTCGGCCCGTTCGGCGCGGTGGCCGGCCTCACCACCCTCGTCGTCGGGTTGGACGTGCTCACCGGGGCCCGTCTCCAGCTCAACGGCGTGGTCGGCTACTCCGCGTTGCAGGGTGGCCGGTACTCCGGCCTGAGCACGGTCGGGTTGGGGGTGTTCCTCGCCGGCGCGCTGCTGAGCGCGGGCTGGCTCGCCCAGCGGGTGCACCGCACCTGGCGGCCGGCGGTGATGGTGGCCGTCGGTGGTCTCGCCGTCGTGGTGGTCGGCAGCCCGTACCTGGGCGCCGATCCGGTCGGCGCGATCGCGTTGACCGCCGGGCTGAGCGTGGCCGCCGCGATCAGCGCCGGCGGCTGGCTGACGATCAGCAGGCTGGCCTGGGCCACCATGGCCGCCCTGGCGGTCGGCATCGGCTTCGCCGTGGTGGACCTGCGCCGTCCGGCGGCGGAGCGGGGCAGCCTGGGTCGGTTCCTGTCCGCCGTGGGCGACGGCACCGGCGGGTTCACCGTGCACCGGTCCAGCGCCGCGAACTTCGAGACGCTGGTCAACAGCCCGCTGACCCTGCTGGCTCTGGCCGGTGGCCTGCTGGTGTGGTTCGCCCTGTTGCAGCCGTGGGGCGGGCTGACGCGACTGTTCGGCATCTACCCGGCCGTCCGGGCCGCGCTGGCCGGTACCGCGGTCGCCGCGGTGCTCGGTGGCGTGCTCGACGGCGCGGCGCTGGACATCGCGGGGGCCGCCGCCGCGGTGGTGGTGCCGGTGGCCGCGCTGGCCTCGCTGCGGGTGCTCCGGCACGCCGCGGACCGCACCCGCCCGGGCGGGGGGCGTGCCCGCGACGACGGCGCCGACGACGATTCCGGCTTCGGCGGGACCGGGCCGGCTGGTGGCGGTGACGGCCCGACCGGCGGTGGTGGGCCCCTGGGCGCGGTTCATCCCCGCCCGATCAGCGGCCCGCCCGCCGGCCCACCAGGAAAGGCCGGGCGACCCCCGGACGCGGCCACGCCGGCGGAAAGCGCGCCCGACGACCCGGACACCCCGGAGCCGGACGCCCCGGCGGCGCCGGCGCAACGACCGGCCGACCCGTCGGAGGCCGACCCCTCGGACACCGCGCCGACGGTGGCGCGGCCGCCCCGGCAGGTCACCCGATCATCGACCGAGGTTGCCGCCCCCTGAGTGCCGGGACGCCGTCGTGGTGCCCCGAGGTGTCGCACCCGGGTGCGGCCTGCGAGTACCCGTCCGGGAGGTGTTACCGTGGAATCCCGTGGATCGCGTGATCACTTTGCTGATCAAGCACGGCGGTCTGCATGACCGCGACAGACGACACGGGAGCAGGCCTTGGCCCCATCAGCACGGACGACCAGGCACATTTTCGTCACCGGGGGCGTCGCCTCCTCGCTGGGTAAGGGCCTCACCGCCTCCAGCCTCGGCAACCTGTTGACCGCGCGCGGGCTGCGCGTCGTGATGCAGAAGCTCGACCCCTACCTCAACGTCGACCCGGGAACGATGAACCCGTTCCAGCACGGCGAGGTCTTCGTCACCGAGGACGGCGCCGAGACCGACCTCGACGTCGGGCACTACGAGCGTTTCCTGGACCGGGCGCTGTCCGGCAAGGCGAACGTCACCACGGGCCAGATCTACTCCGACGTGATCGCCAAGGAGCGGCGCGGCGAGTACCTGGGCGACACCGTCCAGGTCATCCCGCACATCACCAACGAGATCAAGTCCCGGATCCTGGCGATGGGCGACCCGGACGACGACGGCCACGTCCCCGACGTGGTGATCACGGAGGTCGGCGGCACGGTCGGCGACATCGAGTCGCTGCCGTTCCTGGAGGCGATCCGCCAGGTCCGCCACGACCTTGGCCGGGACAACTGCTTCTACCTGCACGTCTCGTTGGTGCCGTATCTGGCGCCGTCTGGTGAGCTGAAGACCAAGCCGACCCAGCACTCGGTGGCTCAGCTGCGCAACATCGGCATCCAGCCGGACGCCATCGTGCTGCGCTGCGACCGGGAGATCCCGGAGAAGCTCAAGGAGAAGCTGTCGCTCTACTGCGACGTGGACGCCGAGGCGGTCGTCGCCGCGCCGGACGCGCCGAGCATCTACGACATCCCGAAGGTGCTGCACCGCGAGGGGCTGGACGCGTACGTGGTGCGCCGGCTCGGGCTCTCCTTCCGGGACGTGGACTGGACCAGCTGGGACGACCTGCTGGAGCGGGTGCACCGGCCCCGGCACACGGTCACCGTCGCGGTGGTCGGCAAGTACGTCGACCTGCCCGACGCGTACCTGTCGGTGAGCGAGGCGATCCGGGCGGCCGGGTTCGGCCACCGCGCCCGGGTGCAGCTGCGCTGGGTGCCCAGCGACGAGTGCGTCACCCCGGCCGGCGCCGCGGCGGCCCTGGCGGGCGTGGACGGCATCCTCATCCCCGGCGGTTTCGGGGTGCGCGGCATCGAGGGCAAGATCGGCACCGCCCGGTACGCCCGGGAGAACGGCATCCCGCTGCTCGGCCTCTGCCTCGGCCTGCAGTGCATGACCATCGACGTGGCCCGGCACCTGGCCGGCCTGGACGGCGCGAACTCGCTGGAGTTCGACGAGCAGGCCGCGCACCCGGTCATCGCCACGATGGCCGACCAGGAGGACATCGTCGCCGGCAAGGGCGACCTGGGCGGCACGATGAGGCTCGGCGCGTACCCGGCGACGCTGACCGAGGGCTCGATCGTCGCCGAGGCGTACGGGAGCACCGACATCAGCGAGCGGCACCGGCACCGGTACGAGGTGAACAACGCCTACCGGGACGCGCTGACCAAGGCGGGCCTGCACATCTCCGGCACCTCGCCGGACGGCCGGCTGGTCGAGTTCATCGAGCTGGACCGGGGTCTGCACCCGTTCTTCGTGGCCACCCAGGCGCACCCGGAGCTGAAGAGCCGCCCCACCCGCCCGCACCCGCTGTTCGCCTCGTTCGTCAAGGCCGCCGTGGCGTACTCGCAGGCCGACCAGCTTCCGGTCGACCTGGACGCGGCGACGGAGGCCCCGACGGCGCGTCGGGCCGCCCGCAACGGCGCCGCGACGAAGGCGTCGTCCGCGTCGTGAGCGAGGGCGGCGAGCGGGCCAACGGGCACAGCGGCGCGGCGCGAAGCGCCGTCGAGCACCGCTACCAGGTGCGCTCGCGCGAGGAGCGCTACCAGGGCCGGATCTTCGCCGTGGTCAGCGAGGAGGTGACCATGCCGGGCGGCGGGACCGCGATGCGTGACCTCGTCCGGCATGTCGGGGCGGTGGCCGTGGTGGCGCTCGACGACGCCGGCCAGGTGGTGCTGATCCGCCAGTACCGGCATCCGGTCGGCCGGCACCTGTGGGAGTTGCCGGCCGGGCTCATGGACGTGTCCGGCGAGGAGTTGCCGGCCGCCGCGCTGCGGGAGTTGGCCGAGGAGGCCGACCTCACCGCCGGGCGGATCGACGTCCTGGTCGACCTGCACAGCTCGCCCGGGTTCACCGACGAGATGGTCCGGGTCTACCTGGCCCGGGACCTGGCCGACGTGCCGGCCGGCGAGCGCCACGACCGCCGGGACGAGGAGGCCGACCTCCAGGTCGTGCGGATCGACCTGGACGAGGCCGTCGGCATGGTCCTGGCCGGCGAGATCACCAACGCCTCCGCGGTGGCCGGGCTGCTGGCCGCGGCCCGCGCCCGGGACACCGGCTGGTCGGCGCTGCGTCGCGCGGACGCACCGCTGCCGCGCTGAGAGGTCGCCGCCGGACCGCACCCGGGCGGCACCGGCGAGGGGTACGCGCGAAAGGGCCCCGCGGCACGCGTGCCGCGGGGCCCTTGTCCTGGTCCGGTCAATCAGTCGCGCAGCGGCCGGCCCTGCGCGTCCGTGCCGCCGTTGACCAGGATGAGGATGCCGTCGATGAGGCCCCAGATGCTGCCGAAGCCGAGGGTGCACACGCTCACGACGAGCTGCAGCACACCGATCTTGATGTCGCCGATGTAGAACCGACCGGCGCCGAAGAAGCCGAGCAGGATGCCGAGGACGCCCGCGACGACCTTGCTCTTGTCGGAGACGCCCTGGGGGTACCCCGGCTGGTAAGGAGGAGTGGTCATGGGCCGACACATTAGTGATCCACTCGCCCGCTGTCCGCAGCGGGACCCACCAGATGGGACGATAATGGGCGAACATTGTCCTGACGGCTGAGGTTGCCCCCCACCGCCGACCCGGTCGATGCCCTGACACTCCGTCAGGTCACCCCGGCACCGGATGCCACTGTGCTGGCCCGCGGCGGGGTCGGGCGCGCCTAGACTGCCGCCGGCGGGACCGGTGGACCGCGGTGGCAACGGGGCCGTCGCGGCACCGAGCAGTCGGGGGAGAGCAGCCCCGAAGAGAGGTGTCTGCATCGTGAAGGTCGGAATCCCGCGCGAGGTCAAGAACCACGAGTACCGCGTGGCGATCACGCCGGCGGGCGTCAACGAATTCACCCGCAGCGGTCACCAGGTCTTCGTCGAGTCCGGCGCCGGCATCGGCTCCAGCATCAGCGACGAGGAGTTCGCCACGGCGGGCGCCAAGATCCTCGCCACCGCCGACGAGGTGTGGGAGACCGCCGAGCTGGTGCTCAAGGTCAAGGAGCCGATCGCCGAGGAGTACCACCGGATGCGCGAGGGGCAGGTGCTCTTCACCTACCTGCACCTGGCCGCCTCCAAGGAGTGCACCGACGCGCTGATCGACCGGAAGGTCACCGGCATCGCGTACGAGACCGTCGAGCTGCCCGACCGGTCGTTGCCGCTGCTCGCCCCGATGTCCGAGGTGGCCGGCCGGCTCGCCCCGCAGGTGGGCGCCTTCTACATGATGCGCACCGGCGGTGGGCGCGGCGTGCTGCCCGGCGGCGTCTCCGGGGTGTACGCGGCCAAGACCGTGGTCATCGGCGCCGGCGTGTCCGGCATGAACGCCGCCGTGATCGCGCTGGGCCTGCAGTCCGAGGTGCTGCTGCTGGACAAGAACGTCGCCCGGCTGCGCCAGGCCGACGCCATCTACCGGGGCCACCTGCAGACCGTCGCCTCCAACGCGTACGAGATCGAGCGGGCCGTGCTCGACGCGGACCTGGTCATCGGCGCGGTGCTGGTGCCCGGCGCCAAGGCGCCGACCCTGATCTCCAACGAGCTGGTCTCCCGGATGAAGCCGGGCAGCGTGCTGGTCGACATCGCCATCGACCAGGGTGGCTGCTTCGAGGACTCGCGCCCCACCACGCACGCCGACCCGGTCTACAAGGTGCACGAGTCGATCTTCTACTGCGTGGCGAACATGCCCGGCGCGGTGCCGAACACCAGCACCTACGCGCTGACCAACGTCACCCTGCCGTACGCGCTGGAGCTGGCCAACCAGGGCTGGCGCGAGGCGCTGCGTCGCGACCCGGCGCTGGCGCTGGGCCTGAACACCCACGACGGCCGGGTGACCTACGGCCCGGTCGCCGAGTCGCACGGCATGGACGTGCTCCCGCTGGCCGACGTGCTGGCCTGAGCGGCGGCGGGCTGACCGGCATCGCGGACGGGGCCGGCGCGGGCGAGCAGCCCGCGCCGGCCCTGCGCCGTGCCGTCCGCGGCTACCTCGACCACCTCACCGTCGAGCGGGGCCTGTCCGCCAACACCCTCGCCTCGTACCGCCGGGACCTGGACCGCTACCTCACCACCCTGGTGGACGCCGACATCACCGACCTCGCGTCGGTCGGCGCCGGCGTCGTCGAATCGCACCTGGCCCGGCTGCGCGCCGGCGACGACGCGCACCCGCCGCTGGCGGTCTCCTCCGCCGCCCGCGCGGCCAGCGCGGTACGCGGCCTGCACCGCTTCGCGCTGCGCGAGGGGCTGGCCGGGGCCGACCCCAGCCGCGACGTCCGCCCACCCACCCCGCCGCGCCGGCTGCCCCGGGCGCTGCCGGTCGACGACGTGGTCCGGCTGCTGGAGACCGCCGGCCCGGTCACCGCGAGCGGCGAGGGCGCGCCGCTCGCGCTGCGCGACCGGGCGCTGCTGGAATTCCTGTACGGCACCGGCGCGCGGATCTCCGAGGCGGTCGGCGCCGCGGTCGACGACCTCGACGCCGACGAGGGCACCGTGCTGCTGCGCGGCAAGGGCGGCCGGGTGCGCCTGGTGCCGATCGGCGGTTACGCCGTGCAGGCGGTGCGCGCCTACCTGGTTCGGGCCCGGCCCGGGCTGGCCTCGGCCGGCCGGGGCACCCCGGCGGTCTTCCTCAACGCCCGCGGCGGCGCGTTGACCCGGCAGGGCGCCTGGGCCATCCTGCGCCGCGCGGCCGGCCGTGCCGGGCTGCCGGTCGACGGGCCCGCCGCGGTCTCCCCGCACACCCTGCGCCACTCGTACGCCACCCACCTGCTCGACGGCGGCGCCGACGTGCGGGTGGTCCAGGAACTGCTCGGGCACGCGTCGGTGACCACCACCCAGGTCTACACACTGGTGACCGTCGAGCGGCTGCGCGAGGTGTACGCCACCGCCCACCCGCGTGCCCGGGGCTGAGCCCGGTCGCGGTCGGTCCCGACACGCCGGGCCGGTGCCGAAGCCCCTGCTGGTCGGTGGCGTACAGTCGGCATCGGCGCGGACCTCCTGGGGCGACACGACCGGGGTGCGCAGCGGCGCCGCGAAGGACGTCGGACGGCTCCGACGCCGGGTGGGTCGTCGGGAGGGGGCAACGAGCACATGGCTGGCAACGGTGACCGTGCCGAGACCTGGACGTCGGAGCTCCGCGAGCAGCAGGCCACGCTCGGTGCGGACCTGGGTCCGGCAGATCCGGCGGCATACACGATGCGCAAGCCGATCCCCGAGCCGATGCCCACCGATCGGCACGGCCCGGCGCGCATCATCGCGATGGCCAACCAGAAGGGCGGCGTCGGCAAGACCACCACCACCATCAACCTGGGCGCGGCGCTGGCCGAGTACGGCCGCAAGGTGCTGCTGGTCGACTTCGACCCGCAGGGCGCGCTCTCGGTGGGGCTGGGGGTCAACCCGCACAACCTCGACCTGTCCATCTACAACCTGCTCATGCAGGACGACATCGTCGCCGAAGACGTCGTGATCAAGACCGACGTGGCGGGGCTGCACCTGCTGCCGGCCAACATCGACCTCTCCGCCGCCGAGATCCAGCTCGTCAACGAGGTCGCCCGGGAGATGGCGCTGGCCCGGGTGCTGCGAACGGTCCGCAAGGAATACGACTACATCCTGATCGACTGCCAGCCCTCGCTCGGCCTCCTGGCGATCAACGCGCTGACCGTCGCGCACGGCGTGCTCATCCCACTCGAGTGCGAGTTCTTCAGCCTGCGCGGCGTAGCGCTGCTGCTGGACACCATCGACAAGGTGCGCGAGCGGCTCAACTTCGACTTGGAGCTCGAGGGCATCCTCGCGACCATGTACGACAGCCGCACCACGCACTGCCGGCAGGTGCTGCAGAGGGTCGTCGAGGCGTTCGGCGACAAGGTCTACCAGACGGTCATCACCAAGACGGTGAAGTTCCCCGAGTCCACCGTGGCCGGTGCCCCGATCACCACACTGGACCCGGCGTCCTCCGGGGCACGCAACTACCGCCAACTGGCCCGTGAGGTGATCGCCGCCCAGTCGGAGCGGTAGCCGGAACGCCCGGTGCCCGCCTCGTGGACTACGGTCGTCCGGTGACCGCGCCACCCCTCGACCCGCCGGCCGGGCCGCACGAGGCCGCCGCCCCGGCGGTCGCCGCCGAGCTGGCCGCCGAGGTCGACGGCGTACTGCCCGCCGACCCGCCGAGCGCCCCCGGCTTCACCGTGCGGCTGGCCAACTTCACCGGCCCGTTCGACCTGCTGCTGCAACTGATCGGCAAACACAAACTCGACGTCACCGAGGTGGCCCTGCACAAGGTCACCGACGAGTTCATCGCCTACATCCGGGCCATGGGCGACAAGTGGGACCTCGACGAGGCCAGCGAGTTCCTGCTGATCGCCGCGACCCTGCTCGACCTGAAGGCGGCCCGGCTGCTGCCCGCCGCCGAGGTAGAGGACGAGGCGGACCTCGCCCTGCTGGAGGCACGGGACCTGCTCTTCGCCCGGCTGTTGCAGTACAAGGCGTACAAGGAGGCGGCGGCGCACATCGCCGAGCTGGAGGCGGTCGGCGGTCGGCGCTATCCGCGGGCGGTCAGCCTGGAGCCCCGGTACGCCGAGGCGCTGCCCGACCTGGTGCTCGGCATCGGCCCGCAGCGGCTGTTGAAGCTGGCCGTGAAGGCGATGACCCCGAAGCCGGTGCCGGAGGTCTCCATCGCCCACGTACACATGGTCCGGGTCAGCGTCCGGGAGCACGCCGGGATCCTCGCCACCCGGCTGCGCCGGGCCGGCACCGCCACCTTCTCGCTGCTCTGCGCCGACTGCGAGGCCACCCTGGAGGTGGTGGCCCGGTTCCTCGCGCTGCTGGAGCTGTACCGGGAGGGGTTGGTGGCCTTCGTGCAGGAGCAGGCTCTGGAAGAGCTGACCGTGCGCTGGACCGGCCCGACCGACGGCGACACGGACCTGCACGTCGACGAGTACGCCGGCACCCCGGCCGACCCGGAGCCGGCGGGTGCGGCCGAGTTGGATTCGGTGGGTACGGCGGAGCTGGATCCGGCGGGTGTCGCCGAGCTGGATCCGGCGGGTGTCGCCGAGCTGGAGCCGGACCCGGTGCGGGCGAGGCAAGCCGGCGGATCGGACGAGACGGGAACGACGGAGGGCGAGCGGGATGAGTGACGAGGAACGCCGGGACTCCCTGGCCGACCAGGCCGCCGCCTGGATCCCCCCGTGGGAACGCCCCCGCCCGCCTGCCTCCACCCCCGACGCCGACGCCGATGCCACTCCCGACGCCGACGCCGACCGCGACGGCGAGCCGACCCCACCCGCCACCCCCGAGCCGGCTCTGTCCCCACCCGTTGTCAGCGAGCTGATCCCGTCCCCACCCGGCACCGCCGAGCCGACCCCTGCCGGAGATCTTGGAAGCGAACCGCCCCTCCCGGGGCCGGAATCTTCCAAGATCGCGGAGGAGGCCGGCGAGGCCGGCGCGGGTGAGGCTGACGGGGCCGTGGGGGAGGGCGTGGCTGGGGACGTACCCCCTCGGTCGGTTGTGGGGCGGCGAAGGGCGCCGGCCGCGCCGGAGCCCGCGCCGGAGTTGTCCGACGCCGAGCTGCGCGGCGCGCTGGAGGCGATCCTGCTGGTGGTCGACGAGCCGGTCAGCGAGCTGGTCCTGGCCCAGGTGCTGGAACAGCCGGCCGAGCGGGTCGGGCCGATGCTCGACGAGATCGCCGCCGGTTACACCGCCGCCGGGCACGGTTTCGAGCTGCGCCGGGCGGCTGGCGGCTGGCGGCTCTACACCCGGCCGGAATACGCGACCTATGTCGAACGGTTCGTGTTGGACGGGCAGTCCGTGCGGCTGACCCAGGCGGCGCTGGAGACCCTCGCCGTGGTCGCCTACAAGCAGCCGGTGACCCGATCGCGCATCTCGGCCATCCGGGGTGTGAACTGCGACGGGGTCATCCGTACGCTGGTTACCCGCGGCCTTGTCGAGGAGTGCGGCACCGAACCGGACAGCGGGGCGTTCCTTTACCAGACCACCACGCTGTTCCTGGAGAAGCTCGGGCTGAACACCGTCGACGAGCTGCCGCCACTCGCACCCTTCCTGCCCGACGACGTAGAAGAGCTTGCCGATGCGACCCGATAACCGTTCCCCGAAACCCGACGCCCCCGTCTTCGAAGGGGCAGAGCGCCTGCAGAAGGTGCTCGCCGCCGCTGGCGTGGGTTCCCGGCGCGCCTGCGAGGACCTGATCTTCCGCCGCCGCGTCACGGTGGACGGGCGCGTCGCCAAGCTGGGCGACAAGGTCGACCCCGCCACCGCGGTGATCCACGTGGACGGCGAGCGCCTCCAGGTCGACATTCGCCTGGTCTACGTGGCGATGAACAAGCCGCGCGGGGTGGTTACCACCATGGCGGACGACAAGGGACGCAACGAGCTGGCCGAGTTCATCGGCAACCGGGTGGAGCAGCGGGTCTACCACGTTGGGCGGCTCGACGCGGACAGCGAGGGCCTGCTGCTGCTCACCAACGACGGCACTCTCGCGCACAAGCTCATGCACCCCTCGTACGAGGTGCTGAAGACCTACCTCGCCGAGGTGGTCGGGCCGATCCCGCGCAACCTGAGCAAGCGGCTGCTGGCCGGCGTCGAGCTGGAGGACGGGCCGGTCAAGGTCGACTCGTTCAAGGTGGTGGACACTCTGGGTAAGACCGCCCAGGTGGAGCTGAGCCTGCACGAGGGGCGCAAGCACATCGTCCGGCGGCTGATGGAGGAGGTCGGACACCCGGTCACCCGGCTGGTGCGTACCTCGATCGGGCCCATCCGGCTGGGTGACCTGCGTACCGGGCGGATCCGGCGGTTGACCAACGCCGAGGTCGCCGCGCTGTTCAACGCGGTGGGTGACTGACCCCCGAGTTTGGGGTACGGCTGCCGGTAGGCTCCGGAACGGCCGAGGCGTGGCCGCTCGGGTGGCGTGGGTCGCCCCCGGCGGCGTCGCGCGCGGGTCCGCCACGGGCCCCGGGCATGATTGATGACGATGGACAACCGCTTGCGGCGCCAGCACCGGGCGATCCGTGAGGTACGGGCTGAGGAGGACACGGTGGAGGAAAACGTACGGGCCGGGCGATGTGTGGTCGCTGTGGATGGGCCGTCCGGTTCGGGTAAGTCCACCGTCTCGCGGCGGCTCGCCGTTGGCATCGGTGCGCGCTACCTGGACACCGGGGCGATGTACCGGGCGATCACCTGGGCCGTGCTGCGCTCCGGCGTCGACCTCACCGACGCCGCGTCGGTGGCGAAGGTCGCCGGCGAGGTGGACCTGCGCATCGGCACCGACCCCCAGGGGTACGGCGTGACCGCCGACGGCGTGAGCGTGGACGCGGAGATCCGCGGTCCCGAGGTGACCGGGGCGGTTTCCGCCGTCGCCGCGGTGCCGGCGGTCCGCGAGCTGCTGGTCGCCCGGCAGCGCGAGATGATCGCCAACGCCGGCCGGATGGTCGTCGAGGGCCGTGACATCGGCTCGGTCGTGGCGCCGGACGCCGACCTGAAGGTCTTCCTGACCGCCTCCGAGGCGGCCCGGGCGGCCCGCCGCAGCGCCGAGGACGCCGCCGACGTGACGGCCACCGCCGCCGACCTGGCCCGCCGGGACCGGCTCGACTCGACCCGCAAGGTCAACCCGCTCGCCCAGGCGCCGGACGCGGTGGTGCTGGACACCACCGAGCTGGGCATCGACGAGGTCGTGGCCCGGCTGCGCGACCTGCTCACCGAACGGGGCGTGGCATGAGCGAGGGTGCTGGATGGGTCGAGCTGCGTGAGCCAGACGTCGCCGTCGAGGAACCGTCCGGCCCGCAGCCGGTGGTGGCCGTCGTCGGTCGCCCCAATGTGGGCAAGTCCACGCTGGTCAACCGGATCATCGGCCGCCGGCAGGCAGTCGTCGAGGACGTACCCGGGGTGACCCGGGACCGGGTGCCGTACGACGCCCAGTGGAACGGCCGGGCGTTCACCGTGGTGGACACCGGCGGTTGGGAACCGGACGCGAAGGACCGGGCCGCGGCCATCGCGGCGCAGGCCGAGACCGCCGTGGTCACCGCGGACGTGGTGCTCTTCGTGGTCGACGCGATGGTGGGCTCCACCGACGTGGACGAGGCCGCGGTGAAGATGCTGCGGCGCAGCGCCAAGCCGGTGATCCTGGTGGCGAACAAGGCCGACAACACCTCCATCGAGATGGAGGCCACCTCGCTGTGGTCGCTCGGCCTCGGCGAACCGTTCCCCATCTCCGCGCTGCACGGGCGAGGGTCCGGCGACCTGCTGGACGCCATCCTCGCCGCGCTGCCCGAGGCGCCGGCGATCGTGGAGAACCGGCCGCGCGGGCCGCGTCGGGTGGCGCTGGTCGGCCGCCCGAACGTGGGCAAGTCCAGCCTGCTCAACCGGTTCTCCGGTGAGGAGCGGGCGGTCGTCGACTCGGTCGCCGGCACCACAGTCGACCCGGTGGACAGCCTGGTCGAGATCGGCGGCCAGACCTGGCAGCTGGTCGACACCGCCGGCCTGCGCAAGCGGGTCGGTAAGGCCAGTGGCACCGAGTACTACGCCAGCCTGCGTACCGCCGCCGCCATCGAGGCCGCCGAGGTGGCCGTGGTGCTGCTGGACTCCAGCGAACCGATCAGCGAGCAGGACCAGCGGATCCTGTCGATGGTGACCGAGAGTGGCCGTGCGCTGGTCATCGCGTTCAACAAGTGGGACCTGGTCGACGCCGACCGCCGGTACTACCTCGACAAGGAAATCGACCGGGAGCTGCGCCGCATCCCCTGGGCGATCCGGTTGAACCTGTCGGCGATGACCGGCCGGGCCGTCGACAAGCTCGCCCCGGCGCTGAACAAGGCGCTGGCCAGCTGGGAGACCCGGGTGCCGACCGCGCACCTCAACCAGTGGCTGACCGCGCTGGTGCAGGCCACCCCGCACCCGGTGCGCGGTGGGCGCGCGCCGCGGATCCTGTTCGCCACCCAGGCCGGGGTGGCGCCGCCGCGGTTCGTGCTCTTCACCACGGGCCCGCTGGACGCCGGCTACCAGCGCTTCGTCGAGCGCAAGCTCCGCGAGGAGTTCGGGTACGAGGGCAGCCCGATCGAGATCTCGGTCCGCCCGCGCAAGAAGCTCGGCCCCGGCGGGCGGGGCAAGGCGCACGGCTGATCTGTTCTTTAGAAAATGCCGGATGGGTTTTTGCCCATCCGGCATTTTCCTGCCCAGCCACCCCTATCTTCCTAGGACGCCGTAGGGGTTGTGGGGTGGTTAGGTGGTACCGCCACCGGGGTGGGGCCTGCGCGGAAGGGCGCCGGCTGCTGCGCTAAGCTGTACCGGCTGCCGCGGGGGAAACCACGCGGGGGCGGGACGTGGCGCAGCTTGGTAGCGCACTTGACTGGGGGTCAAGGGGTCGTCGGTTCGAATCCGGCCGTCCCGACGCAGGTGAGGGGCCATCTCGGAAGATCGAGACGGCCCCTTTGTCGTACCTGGGTGACTAACTGAGTGACTACGCCTCAGCGTCGAAGATCCGGTCCATGGCGACTGCGCCGTTCAGAAGCACCGGCCGCAGTTGGTGCCGGTAGACGCTTTCGGTGACAGTCGTGCCGGAGTGGCCGCAGAGGTCCGCGATCTGTTCAAGGCTCATTCCGCTGTCAGACAGCAGGGACACGAAGCTGTGCCGCAGCTCGCGGGGAGTCCAGTCGCGCGGGTCAAGGCCCGCTTTGGCGACGACGGGGCGGAAGGCCCGAAGCACGTTGTGCCGGTCGAGGGCCGTGCCGGTGGCAGAGGCGAAGACGAGGCGGTCAGCGGCAGGCTGGCCGAGACGCTCGTGGTGGGTGGTGAGCGCGGTGACGCACCGGGCCGGCAGAGCCAGGGTGCGACGCGACTTCTTGGTCTTGGTGTCTCCGTCGGCGCGGACCGAGCGCCATACCTGGATGGTCGGCGGTACCGGCGGGTCATTGTTCGGCTTGCCGAGAAGATCGACGTGTGACCAGATGAGGGCTCGCAGTTCCTCGGTGCGAGCACCGGTCAGCAGCGAGACGACGATGTAGGCATACATCGAGCTGCCTTCGGCGGCGATCAGGAGCGCCTTTGCATGATCGAGGGTGAGCGACTTGGACGGTCGGCCGTCGCGACCGGTGGGCACGGCGCAGAGTGCCACGACGTTGCGCTTGACCTTGTCCCGCGCCATGGCCCGATTGACCGCGCGGTTTAGCAGAGAGTGGAGGAGCCGGAGGGTGCGGGTGCTCAGGTGTTGGGCTTTGCCCATGAGCCAGCGGTCGACGTCCGTGGCGCTGAGATCCCGCAGCTTCCTCGCGCCGAGGTCGCTGATGATGTGGGAGCGCACAAGGATGGTGTAGTTGCTCTTCGTGCTTTCGGACTGCCGACTCAGGCCATAGGCGAGCCAGTCGGTCAGAGCGTCGGCAACGCTGTGCCCGTCCTGAACCAGGGCGACCCCGTCTTCGTAGTCGCGAATTTTCTCGCGCAGCTTGGCGCGGGCCTCGGTTTTGGTCTTGCCGCTGCCTTTGCGCACGATGCGTTTGCCGGCCGGGGTGTAGCCGACGGTGATGGTGGCGATCCAGCGTTGCCGGGTTTCGTCCCAGTGCAGGCCGCCTTCTCCTCGGGCGCGGCGGGTGGTCATCGGGTGCCTCCTTTCTGGGCTTCCTGTTCGAGTAGGTCGACGTAGGCAGTGATGGCGGCGGCGGGGACGAGGCGGGATCGTCCCTGCCTGACTGTGCGGAGTCTGCCTGCGCGGATCTGTTCGTAGATCACGGAGCGGGACAGGCTGAGCAGGGCCATGGCTTCGGGGATGCGGTAGAGCGCCTTTCTCTCGGGTGCGGTCAGGGTGGTGGGCAATGGGCTTCCACTCCTCGGTTCGTCGGTTGGCCGTCAAGCCGGTCTTGACGGTGAATCGGTGGACGGGTCAGGCAGTAGCGGCGAACTCCTCGCGGGCGACCTCGTGTCGCTCACGGGCCATAGCGGCGGCGGTGTTGGCGAGCAGTGCGTCTCCGGTGGTGCGCCAGCCGGAGCCGGCGTAGGTGAGGAGGCCGACGATCAGCGTCGTCTCGTCGTCCTCGGGTTGGTCGGCGTATTGGTGGCCGGTTTCGGTGCGTCGCCAGATGACGCGGGCGTCGCGCAGGAGCCGGAAGGTCACTGAGTAGCGGCGGCTTTTAGTGAGGAAGTGGCCGCCGAAGCCGAGCATGTGCGCCCACCGCCGGAGGTGCTGCCAGTCGCGGTTGCCGCCGAGGGTCCAGCAGGCGTCGATGAGCCGTTCCGGGTGGCTGCCGTGCTCGTTGGCGTAGAGGTCGATGACCTCACCGTCGAGGCGACGGGATACGTGGCCGGTGGCCTCGGTGCTCTTGGTGGCGTACTTGGCCAGGTAACCGGCGACTTTGCCGTCGGTGATCTCTCCGTCGGCGGCGATGGGGCGTACGTCGACCTGCTCGCCCCAGGCGATGCGCCAGCCGGCTGGCGCTGCCGGGTGTGGGCGGGTGGTGAAGGTGACGGTGGCGGCGGCGTGTTCGGCGGCGGCGACCAGGTCGTCAACGCCGAAGGCTGTCGGTGGTGGGATCACGGCGTCGGGGTCGTAGGGGTGGATGCCGTCGAGGCGGATGATGGCGTGGTAGTGCACGACGGCGCGGCGTTGCATCTCGGCGACCTTGCCGAACGACGGCTTGGCCGGCGGCACTCGACGTACCCGGCCGGACGCGGTGACCTGCTCGACCCAGGGCAACCCGAGCCGCCGAGCGCGGGTCCGCAGGTGCCGGGTGATGGCGATGGTGGTGCGGCGCCACAACTCCGGGGCGGAGTGGTTCCACACGACCTGGGCGTCGTAGTCGTAGCAGTCCAGACACAACGGCTGACCCAACCGAGGATCAGTCTCCTCGTGATGCGCCCAGCAGACCGACGGATGCCCGTGTTCGCAGGGCCGGGCGAGCGGGTCGGTGGCCCGGCGGGCGTGGCACGGTTCGGCCCGGCAGTCGCAGCGGCGACGGTTACCGCAGGTGTGCCGCTTCACCACGCGGGTGTGCACGGTGCCGAACGATGGGGCGGTGAAGGTGACGAACACCGCCGGATGCCCGGCCACGGAAGCGGGGATGCCCTTGCCGCCGGCGAGACCGGCGCGCAGCAGCTGGTAGGCGTCGCGCTGGTAGGTGCGGGCACAGGAGGGGCAGACCGCGTGGCGGCGGTTGCCGCACGGCTTGTAAATTTCCCCGTCCGGCATGTCCTCGGTCCGAGACGCGGACAGGAGTTGGCCGGTGGCCCGGTCGACGGTGGCGACTTCCCCGGCGAGGCGGATCGGATGGGAGCAGCCCGCGGCTGCCTTCACGTGGTCGAGCCAGCCGAAGACGTTCGGGTCGGTGGCCCGGTGGAACGCGGACTCATCCCGACCGACGAAGCCGGTCGACGGGGTGGGCCGGTGCCCCGGACCAGAGTGAGTCTGGTCCGGGACAGCGGTCATCAGGTCAGCAGGCACGGGGGCGACTCCCGTTGCTGCTGGGGTAGTGATCGAGCACGGTTGCCCGATCGGTGGGGTTGAGCTGGTGTCGACCGGACCAGGTGTCCAGCAGGACAGTGGCCGTCTCACGGTCGGTGATGGTGAACGCGGCCAGTGCGTCAAGCGCCCGATCCACCGGGGCGGTCATGAGCGACCGCCACGGGTGCGGACCCGCTTCATGGGCAGGTGTTGGACGGTGCCGGTGGCGAACGGGTTCGGTCCGTCGAAGATCCGGCCGAGTAGGGAGGCCACGGGTGCGGGCAGGTCGGCCCGGTGGTGCTCCCACAGGTAGATGTCGCGGATGAGTTGGTAGGTCTTCGGCAGTTCCACACCGTCACGGGCGGCGAGGATCTTCAAGCGGCCGATGAGTTGGACGGGTTCCCAGCCTCGGACAAGGCGGGGTTGACGCCACCGGTAGGCGGCAGCGGTCGGGGTGGCGGTCACCGTAGGGCCGCCCCGGCGAGAGCCTGAGCGAGAGCTTGAGCGTCGGGCGCGACGATGTAGATGTCATTGACGCTTTGGCAAGCCCGGCAGGCGCAGTCGCGGTCGCGCGGGTTCGCGCAAGCGCCCACGTTCGGTGTGTCGTCGGCTTCAGTGAGGCCACCCCAGCAGGAGCACGGGAGCGAGGACTCCGGGTCCGCGCCGTAGCCGTTGCACTGGTCGCAGACCATCCACACGGTCTGGGCGAAGTCGGAGATGCACTCCGACGACTGGCAGCCGCGAAGGCCGCACATGATGCAGTAGCCGGCGAAGTTGCAGCGCGGCGGTCGCAGGGAGGTGTCCGGTGCGGGGACGGTAGTAGGGATAGCGGGGTTCGTGGTGAGCACGGACAGGCAGGCCAGCAGAGCAGTCTCATCGAGGACTGCGGGCAGGTTCAGCGCCATGTCAGGGGCCAGCGCGTCCCGAAGCGTCGCCAGAGCAGAGAGCAGGCGAGCATCAGACAGCGCCGGAGAGTGGCCCGAGGCGCAAAGAGCAGGGTGAACGGTAGGCTGGACAGGCATCGTGATTCCTTTCGCAGAGGGCCGATGCACCGGGCCTCGACGGGCCGCAATCCCGTCGGGGCCTTTTTCGTTGCGCTCCCCATATCCCTGGTAAAGGGGGGTTGCGCTTCGATGTATGACCGACAGTAGGCAAGGGCCCTTGCGCGCGTCAAGCCCTGTAGTGCGATAACCTTGTGGTGTCGCTTGAGCGAGGCGGCGAGCAGGAGGAGACCCAGTGGTGATCAGCCCGCATGACTTGCCCGGCATCCACGACCCTGGCGAGAGAGCGCGTACGGCTAGCGACTTGATCGATGAGCATCAGGCGGCGGTCAACGAGCTTTCGCGGCTACGTCGCGAGGCGCTAGACGAGATGGTGTCGCAGGGCATGACGCACGCGCAGATTGCCCAGGTGGTAGGCATGACTCGTGCGCGGGTAGGTCAGCTTCTGTCGTCCGGACCTCGCCCGGAGCGGGCGATGCTGGGCACCGGCCCGCTAACCGTTGCCGTGGGCGGGAAGTTCGAGGCGGGAAAGAAAGACCCGTACGCGGTCGTGTCCGCCGAAATGCTGGCCGCGTACGAGAAGCTGTCCAACCTCGCCCGGGGACTCGGCTTGAAGACCGAGTACGAGGTGGTGCCACCACCGGGCATGGTGGACTTGAACCGCACCAACCTGGTCGTGGTCGGCAGCCCTCGGATTCTGCCGTTCGTCGGTCAGGTGCTTGCGTCTGATCCGAAGCTGGGCTTCGGCAGCGATGACAACGGCGTCTACCTCGTGAACCGCCAGTCCGGCGAGGAGTTCCGCTCTCCATCGGACAGCGGCGAGCCGGTCGACTACGGGTACCTCGGCCGGCTTCCCCGCCCTGATGGACGCGGCACGTTCCTCTACCTCGCCGGCATCCACGCGATGGGCACACTCGGGGTCGCCCAGTACCTCGAAGACCACCTGGACGAGCTGTACCGCGAGGTAAAGAACCGCCGGTTCTCCTTGCTGGTGGCCTGCACCTACGACCCGAAGAAGCGGGCCGTGAAGAAGGTCGACGCGTTGACGCCGATTTACCGCAGCGAAGGCGTGGCCTGATGCGCGTCTCGACCGCCTCGGAGGCCGGCAACCCGAAGTCGCCCAACGAGGACTGGGCCATGGCCAGCGAGAACCTGATCGTCGTTCTCGACGGGGCCACCGCCCGTACCGGCACCGGCTGCGTCCACGGCATCGCCTGGTACGCCGCAAAGCTTGGCTCTGCTCTCGCCGGCCTAGCCGCCGACCGTGACTCCGAGTTGGTCAACGCGCTGATGTACGGCATCCGGTTCACCGCCGACCAGCACCGCGACACTTGCGACCTCAGCCACCCGGGAACACCCTCGGCCGCTACGGCAGTGCTGCGGCTCAAGGACACCTCGTTGGAGTATGTGGTGCTCGGTGACGTCACGGTGCTGATCGACACTGTCGACGGCATCCAGGTCATCACCGATGACCGGGTGGACAAGACCGCCCGCGCGGAACGTGACGAGGCCGACCGACACCCGTTCGGATCGGCAGAAAAGCAAGCGGCACTACTGCGGATGAAGCACGCCGAGTTGGCCGCTCGGAACCAGCCCGGAGGATATTGGGTGGCAGCGGCCGACCCGTTCGTCGCTCGACACGCGATCACCGGAGAGGTCCCACTCGACAGCATCCGACGAGTTGCCGTGCTGACCGACGGAGCAGCCCGCCTGGTGGCCCTGTTCGGTCTGCTCGACTGGCCCGACGTGCTCGACGTTCTAACCCAGGACGGTCCGACCGAACTGATCAGCCGAGTCCGGGCCATCGAGGCCGCCGACCCGTCATGCATGAAGTGGGCGCGCAACAAGCGCAGCGACGACGCCACCGCCGTTTACGCGGCCTGAGCAGCCAATCCACCAGCAGGGCCGCCGGCTGCCGGCGAAGTGGTGAGAAGTTTCTGTACGTGTTCAAGGCGGCCCTGAACGGGCCGCACGCGCCGCCGCCTGGGCGCGCGTCCGTCGCTCCGCTGGCGCTCCGACTCCGGCCACGCAAAACGCCCGGCGGCTGGCGCGGAAGGCGGGAAGCCCGGGGGCCGCCGCTGACGGTGGCACCGAGGGTGGTTGAGGTTGGTGGGCCGGCAGTCGGCCGGGCCGCGCCCGATCGGCGCGGCGCAGGGAAGGGCACGCCAGGTCCGAGTGGCGGTCGCGGCGGCAAGCTGGTCGCGGTTACCGCGCCTCCGGCGGGGGGCGCAACGACTCCGAGATGGTCGGGGGTCCGTCAGCGGGTTGCGGTCCGTGGGTGGTTGCGCAGGGCCATCCCGCCAGCCGACGACCCGGGCGAGCCGAGCAGACCGCCACCCGGCCCGCCAGCGTCCGAACGCGCGTCAAGGTCCGCTTGACGTGGCGGGCCGGGTGGTGGCCCGCTCCCCAAGGGGCGGGTCGGCGGCAGACGGGATGGCAGCAGCGCGCGAGGGGTTCTGAACAGGCAGTACGCCCTGTATCGTTGCCGCCGTGCCCGGACACGATGGGATTATCACGTTCTCCAGCCAGACCCGTAACGGCGCTGTCTACACACCCGCCAACGCTGATGCGGTCCTGCAATATCGGTGCCCGCACTGCGGTTCACATACGAATGCGGCAGTCGTAGCAAGGACCGGAGTCAAGACCGAACCAGTGCGTGTTGTGTGGTCCCGCTGCACTGGTTGTCACAAGGGCATCGTCCACAATACAGGGGTGATGTCTCCTGCCACGGTCGAGGGGGAACCCGTTGATGGTCTGCCTGATGAAGTGGCAACAGCATATGAGGAGTCCCGTCAGACAGCCGGATCCGGAGCCTACACGTCCTGCGAGCTGATGTGTCGGAAGATTCTTATGCATGTGGCCGCCGACAAGGGGGCACCAGAGGGTAAGAGCTTCGTGGAGTACGTCGATTATCTCGGCAGCACGGGGTACGTGACTCCTCCAATGCGGCCCTGGCTTGACCTAATTCGAACGCATGGCAATCATTCAACGCACCGACTGGAAGCGGCGAGTCGAGAGCGTGCTCTTAATACGCTCGCCTTTACAACCCAGTTACTGCGTTTGGTTTATGAGATGGATTATCGGGCTCGCCAGTATCTCTCACCCGGGGCTTAGCCCGTGCCCGCTACGTGCCCCGAAGTAGGGGTCAACAGCGGCCAACGGCGGCCGCCACGGACGCGATCCTGAGGGCGCGCTGCGGAGCGGACCCAAACATTGGCTGAGGTTGCAGTGCGCCGATAGGTTGCCGATGCCCCGAGTGGCACCTACGCGCGCCGGCCGACGATGCCGACGAGTCGGCCGATGCGATCAGCCCATCCGGGCAGCCACCAAGGTGGTACATATTTGTCGACCCCGCCCCTCGACCGGTCGATCTCAGCAAGGTCTCGCTCCATCCGATACCTGATATGAAGTCGGCGGGGCTGAGCGGTCAGTACCTCATGGCGGATGGTGTCGGTGGCAGCAAAAGCAAGAACCTCTGTCCGGAATCGGTTTCTCTGTGCCTCAGCCTTGAGTTCGTCGGTACGGCCGGCTACCTCCCCCTGGGAGGTGTCACGTCTGTGCGGGGTCATCTGGTACGACCTCCACGCGCTGTAGCTAGCGTGCCAGTCTCGATCTGCTTCAGCCCAGTCCGACACTGCTTCACGAACGGGCTTGGAGCCATACAGCTCGGCCCTGCTCATGACGGCCAACTGCTCGGCCCGGTCGGGCAACAGAGGTGCCGCCGCCCTCCGCTCGGCGTCCATCGCCTCACTCCGAGCCTGTTCCGCCGTCCGTAGCATTGCGACGTAATCGTCGTAAGCAGCGGTACGCCGCTCCCAGAGCCGATCCAGATGGAGCGACTTGCGCTGACCTCGAAGAGTCGCCCACGTCAGGACTATGTTGCCGCCGATGGCAGCCAGAGCCACAACAGACGCTTCGCTGAACTGCATGAACGTAGTCTGGCAGGCCGAGTCGAGCGGGTTGGGCCGCACGAGGCTTGGGGTGGGTGACCACCTGGGTGACGACGAAGGCGTGCCAGGGCGGACGTCGATGGACGGTGGTGGACTGGGCGGGCAGCTCAACCCTGCCACTGATGCAGGCCATCGGCCGGCGGTGGTTCCTTCGGGACGAAGGAATCAAGCTCCGCCATCACCGCCGGAGCCGCCAGCCGCTGTCCGAGTCGTCAAGGTCCGCTTGAAGTGGCGGCCCCCGCCACCTACAAGGTGAGGATGGGACATCTCGACGGCCTGCCGACCGTAGACGAAATAGGACGCTGGAGCCCCGGGATCGACCCTGAGTGAGCCTGATCGAGCCATCTGAGTGACTAACTGAGTGACGATCGGGGTGGACGTGGACGGACGACGGTGGACGGTGGGGGATCGCCCCGGCAGGTGAAGGGCTCGTTCGTTCCAGGTCAACGCCCCGAGTAGATTGCCTGGGGGTCAAGGGGTCGTCGGTTCGAATCCGGCCGTCCCGACGCAGGTCAGAGGCCATTCGGATTCTTCCGGGTGGCCATTTCTGATCTTGTACAGCAGCGAAGTACAGCAACGGCTCATTGATCGAGGCTTTCCCCGAGCCTCCGCAGAGCTTCACGGGTCGTCTTCGACGAGACCTGGCTGTAGATCTCCATCGTGATCGAGAAGTCCGCGTGCCGCAGGATCGCCATCGCGACCCGGGGGTGCACGTCCAGGTCGACCAGCAGCGAACCGCAGGTGCGTCGGGCGTCGTGAACGGTGATCTTTCGAATGCCGGCACGGGCGATGCGGCTGTCGTAGGAGCGGTTGAAGTTGCGTGGTTCGACCGGCAGTCCGTAGCGGGTCGTGAAGATCATGCCGGTGTCGTGCCAGGCGTCGCCGGCTCTCTCTCGTGCGGCCTCCTGTTGTTGGCAGCGGTGCCGCAGCGCGGTAACGCAGATGGCCGGCAGCGGAAGGGGAGCGTCGGACTCCTCCGTCTTGGTGGCCCGGTGCAGCAGCCGGCCGCGTACCCGCTGGAGCTGCTTGTCGATGACGAGGCTGATGTCGTGGTTGTCGCGGCAGTGCTCGCAGAACCTTTCGCCATGGGTGGCGCACGGCTTATCCCAGCTGTCCCATTCGATGTGGTCCCAGGTGAGGCCGAGGACTTCTCCCTTGCGCAGACCGAGCACGAGCACCAGGACGTAGGCGGCGTACAGGTAATCGTCGTCATCGCGGGAGGCTTCCAGGAACGCGCGTGCTTCCTCACTGCTCCACGATTTGCCCTTGCGGTTGCGGATCGGTGGGAGCTTCACAAGGGCTGCGACGTTCTTTGCGACCAGCTCCTCCACGACAGCCTGCGAGAGCGCCGAGCGGAGGACGGCGCGGATTCCCTTGACGGTGCGAGCCGCGGGAAGGTCCTGGCAGCAGCGGCCAACCGCACAGCACTTGCGGCTCTTCGCTGACCGGCGTTCGTCCTTCCCCTGCGCGCAGCACTGGCAGGTCTTCGCGACCTTGTTGAGCCAGGTCTGGACGTCTCGTACCGACAGCCGCCCGTCGAGTCGCTTGGTGCCGACGCCGGGAACGATGTACAGGCGGCTCAGCGTCTCGTACGTGGCGTAGGTCAGCGGGGCGAGATTTGGCTCCACGATCTCGGCGAGCCAGTACGTCATATAGCTCGCCACCGTGGGGACATTGGTGGCAACCGGACCGGCCCTGGCTTGCTGGTGCAGCCTCACCCACTTGTCGTGAACCTCGTCGCGGGTCTTCCCGTAGACGTACTTGCGGTCCCGTTTGCCATCGGGCTTGGTGACCCAGACGTAGGCGCCGAACCCGTTGCGGTACGGGAAGATGGACCCTTCGCCGTTGGCGCGTTTGCCAGGCATCAGGCCGCATCCTGTCGCTCGATCTGGATCTGGATGTACTCATCGATCCATTCCGGCAGGATGCGGCGGTACTTGCCGTCCTTGATCGAGCGCAGTTCCCCGGTGGCAATCTTCATCTTCACCTTGGACAAGCCGTAGCCGAGGATCGCGGCGACCTCGGCCGGGGAATGCCACTTCGGAACGATCGGGACCAGGCTCCTATCGATGTGGTGCCTCCTTCGGAGTGAGGGTGATGTAGGTGCGGCTTTCGCCGCTGTAGCCGGCGGGGTTGCGGGTGCCGGTGCGGCAGGTGACCCGTTCGCGGCCGTAGTAAGCGGTGAGTTGGGCCGCGATCGTCGCGGCGTGAGCTTTGACGGTGGCGGTCGAGCCGATGAGACGGACCGCGACCAGGGGGCAGGGACGTGTGGGCATGGCTCTCCTTCCGGGTCGGTCGGTGTTGCTTGCGCTGTGGAGTTGTCAAGGAACGGCTTCACAGGCGTTGACACGTACGTGTCAAGCGGCCAGGGATCGGGCGGTGGCGCGGTGGGTGGTCATCTCGTCGGCCAGGGCGTCGACGCCGGCGAGGTGTTGCGCGCGGGCCATGGCGGCGGCGGTGTTGGCGAGCAGGGCGTCGCCGGTGGTGATCCAGCCGGTTGCCTGGTAGCCGAGTTCGTAGATGACGCGTTCGGTTTGCTCGTCGTCCCAGGTGTGCGGGTGGCCCTCGGTACGTCGCCAGATGGTGCGTTGGAGGCGGAGGAAGCCGAGGGTGACGGAGAAGGCGCGGCTCTTGGTGGCGATGTGTCCGCCGTAGCCGAACTGGTGCGCCCAGCGGCGAAGCCTCGCGTAGTCGGGGTGCTCTCCGATGTCCCAGCAGGCGCGGATGAGCCGCCCGAGGTGCGTTGCCGGGTCGCCGTGGATCTGAACGGAGAGTTCGTCGACGCGGCGCAGGCTTAGGCCGGTTACCTCGGTGCTCTTGGTGACGTACTTGGCGATGTAGCCAGTGATTTGGGCGAGGTTGACTTCGTGGCCGGGGGCGTTGACGTGCTTGAGGTCCAGGCCCTTGTCGCCCCAGGCGATGTGCCAGCCCTGCCGGCCGTTGGCGGGGTGCGGGGCGGAGGTGTAGGCCGTCTTGACGAACGCCGTCTGGACCGCCTCTTCGAACATGTCCCGGGTGACTACGCGGGGCGGGGGCACGATCGCCTCAGGGCAGTCGGGGTTGTAGCCGTCGAGGCGGATGAGGGCGTGGTAGTGGATGACGCCGCGTACCTGGAATTCGTAGACCTTGATGTAGCGGCGGCGCAGGTCCACGCCATGTGCCCGGCCGAGGCGGCGTAGCTCCCGGTCGGCTTGTTGGATGGTGCGGCGCCACAGCTCGGGTGCCTCGTGGTTCCAGACGACTTGGCCGGTGTGGTCGTAGCAGTCCAGGCACAGCGGCTGTCCGAGGTGGGTGTCAGCGGCCTTGTGGCGTTGGCCGCAGCGCAGCTCGACACCGTGGGGGCAGGTCCGACCGAACGGGTGGCACACCGAGGCCCGGCAGGTGCAGCCGTCTTTCTTGCGGCAGTCCGCCGCGTGGACTTTCACCACCCGGTGGTGCACCGGCCCGAACGACGGGGCGGTCGCGGTCAGAAAGATCGCGATGTGCTCGTGCAGCGGCGGTAGTCCCCACCGGTCGCCTTGGAGGCCGGCTTTGATGAGGTGGTAGGTGTCGCGGCGGTACAGCTCAGCACATGACGGGCAGACGTTGGCGCGGCGGTTGCCGCAGGGGGTGTAGATCGCGCCGTCGGGCATGTCCTCGGTGTCGACGGTGGCCATGCGGTTGCCGTCGGCGTCGTTGACGTGGATCTGCCCGGCTAGCCGGATCGGGTGCTTGCACGCGGAGGCGGCGCGGACGTGGCCGAGCCATTCGGGGTAGTCCGGGTCCTGGGCGCGGGCGCGACCGGTGGCGACGGTGCGGGGATCGTGGCCTCGTACCCACCCGTCAGCGGCGGGGTTGCGGGTGCCGGTGGTGGGTGCAGCCCAGGGCCAGTAGCCGGCGGACTCAGCGGAGGCTCCCGTGCCCGAAACCGTGGTGGTTTCGGGCGCGAGAGGCAACGTCGAGGACGTCACGCGGTGGCTCCAACAGCGGTGCCGTTGTGGGCCTTGTCGTTGATGGTCGGTTGGGTGTTCAGGGCCGTGAGGATGTCGGCGGCCGTGTGGGTGGGGAGGCGCAGTCGCACGGCGAGTTGGCCGGGGGTGATGGGTTCACCGTGGGCTTTCTCGTGGGCGCTGGCGACGATCCGGGCTCCGGAGAGCAGTGCGGGCGCGGGGCCGGCGGTAACTACCGCAGGCGCGGCGGGTGCCGGGGTCGGGTCCTTCTCGGTGGTGTCCGGGGTGGGCTCGACCGTCGTCGGGGTGTCGGTGTCCTCGCCAGAGGTGGGCAGGGTTATGGGTTCGTGGACAGGTGCGGTGATCTCGGGTGTGGGGTTGGTGGCAGGGGTCGCGGCGGCCGGGCGGACCGTCGGCGAGGCGGTGATGTCGGGTGACGACGCCTCGGCGAGGGTGGCCGGCGAAGGTGCCGGGACGAGTTCAGTGGGCCGGGTGTTGGTGTGCTTCGCGGCGAGTAGGGCGGCGGTGGCCATGAGCATCAGGCCATCGACGGCGACGGGACCGAACCAGATGACGAGGGTTCCTTCGTCGTAGTGACGCAGGAGTCCGGACAGGTGTTGGTAGGACACGAACGCGGCGACCAGGGCGACGGGCGGCATCCCGACCCAGCGCAGCACGTCCCAACCCCAGCCCGAAGGCCACGGGGTGCGGGCAAGGATCTCGATGGCGATGAACAGGAACAGCGGCCAGACGATCGCGGAGACAACCGCACCGGGCTCCGGGTTCCAGTTCTGCGGTGCGCCCTTCGGGGCGATGAAGGAGTGGGCGATGTTCGCGGCGACGGACACGAGTCCGCCGAGGACCAGGCCGAGGTAGGCCCAGCGGGTGGGACGGAGGTTCGTCGTGGTCATGAGGTCACCTCAGGGGTGCAGTCGAGGCACGCGTTCGTGCGACGGGGGATGTAGTAGGGCTTGACCTGCTGGCAGTCGGGGCAGGTACGCCGCGCGGTGAGCGCCTTGTCGATGGCCGCCTTCTGGGCGGGAGTGGCGGTGCGCTTGGGCATCGCCAGGTCGAGGCGGAACAGGTAGGCGACGCGCTTGCCGCGACGCCAGAGGATCTGCGCGGCGGGTTCCTGATCGCCGGGGCGCAGGTTGCGGGTACGCAGTTGCCGGCGGGTCAGCAGCCCGTCGGGGGCGAACTTGAACGGGTAGGTCGGCAGGCCGTAGCGCTCGCCGGTCGGGTCGTAGAACACCATCGGGTCCTCCGCGTCGTCGGCGTCGTCCTGGTCCTGGTCGTCGTCGCCGGTGGGGGTGCCGGTGGCGAAGGTGGGGTGTTCGTAGGTGTCGCGGTCGATGTCCTCGGGCAGGAACGCCGCCGAGCAGACCGCGCAGACGATCGGGCCCTCGTCGAAGGCAGCTGTGGAGATGCGCAGCTTGCGGGGGCATTCGCACTCGCACGAGACGCCGTTGTTGTTGTTCGTGCGGGTTTTGCCTTCCCCGGTCGGTTCGGGGTGGCGGTAGAAGCGCAGCGCGACGGAGAGGCCGGCGATGGTGGCCTTGTAGCGGGCGCGGGTGAGGTCGGTCAGGGTGCAGGGCGAGTAGCCGAGCTTGTCGTCCTTGGTGGTGGACAGGCCGAGTTCGGCGGCGAGGGTGGCGAATTTCTTGTTGTGCCAGCGGCCCTGCCGGGAGGTGTCCTGGATGCCTCGCGCGTCGGCGAGGGCGTGGGTGGCTTCGTGCAGGAGGGTGGTGAAGACGGCTTCTGGTTCGCGGGACAGTCCCTCGCCGGAGATGAGGATTTCGGGTAGCTGGTTGTCGCCGGCTTGCCAGCGAAGGGCGGCGAAGTGGCCCCACTTCATGCCCTGGCTGGGCTTGGTGGGTGAGCCGGAGCCGACCACGAGGACGGCGGCCGGGACTTCGGAGTGCTGGTCGCGGATCGCGGCCCAGGCGGACTCAAGCGCGCCGACAAGTGCGGCGGTGGAGATGTCGTTTTGACACGTACGTGTCACGTCGGGGGTGTGGGCGGCGGTGCTCATGCGGCCCTCCGGATGGTGTGTCTGCGGTAGGCGATGGCGGCGGCGCACAGCGCCTCGATGACGTCGGCCGGGGTGCGGCCGGGCAGGGTCTCCCAGGCGAAGACCGGGGCGTGTACGACGGCGATGAGGTAGGTGTTGAACCACTCGACGGCGGCGCTGTAGGTGCGCTGGTCGGCGTCGGTGATGCCGGTCAGGTACCAGCGGGGTCGGCCGAACACGGCGGCCCGAATCGCGCCGAGGATCGACGCCGGGTAGGTGCCGGTGCGATGACAAGCGCACTTAGCCGGGCAGGCGTCGTGCGCGTCGTAGAGGCCGGTCGAGGTCCAGCCGTAGCGGCCCAGGTAGAGGGCGGCGCGGTCGAGGATGGCGTGGACGTTGCCGGTCGGCAGGGCGGCGACGGTGCTCATCGAGCGGCCCGCCAGACGAGGAAGCCGACCCGGGTGGGCAGCCGCTCTTGGCTGTACTCGTTCTCGGCGTAGGTTTCGAGGTCGTCCTCGGTGGCGTGGGTCCAGTCGTAGTCGTCGGCGGCGTCGCGCAGGGTGGAGATGACCTGCTCGGCGGTTTGACCGGGGCGGTCGTTCCAGGTCAGTGGGCAGGTGGGGTCGTCGTCCTCGGTGGCCCGTGGCTGGGGCTGGTTGAAGTCGAGGTAGTTGGCCAGGGCGTCGATGGCGTGGGTGTAGTCGCGGGCTCCGCCGCGCATCTTGCAGTGGTGCGGGATCGACATGCGGTGGCCGTGCGCGGCCATCCCGATTGCGCCGGACACGCAGGCCGGCGGGTAGGGGTTGTCCTCGGTCGAGGCGTAGTAGGTGCCCTGGGTCCAGCCTCGAATTTCGAGGTAGCGGGCGGCGCAGCGCAGGGTGTCGGCCGGGGTCAGGTCGGCCAGCGCGGCGGGGGTGGTGGGCTGTTCTTGGGTAGGGTTCATGGCGGCCACGTCCTTTCGTGGGCGGTGGTTGGGCCGGCGAGCCGGGGTTGCTTTCTCAGGGCTGGTCCCGGTTCGTCGGCCGTCTTCTATCGGTGGTGCAGGTGGAGCCTCAGAAACACCCGCTGCCGGTCGTCGTTCTCACCGGCGGGGGTGGGTGCGGTGCGGAAGACCAGGACGCCCGCGTGCCGGGCGATGGTGGTCAGTGCGGCGATGTCTTCGCCGTCACCGATGAGCACCAGGTCCAGGACCCGAGTCGGGGTAGCGGTCGTGGTGCTCATGCCGCTGTCCGCAGGTCGGCGGGGGCGGCGAGGCCGCTACGGCGGCGGGTCCAGGTGGCGTAGTCGGCGACGCGGATGATGTCGGCGTCGGTCATGTAGGCGGCTTTCACCCGGTTGGGGATGCCGCCTTCGGCGATGAGGTAGCCCTCGCCCTGGTTGTTCGGGTCGATGCTGTTGGAGGAGAAGCCGCGGGCGTACCAGCCGTGTCCGAGCACGATGTCGGAGGACACGTCGTTGGTGCAGCGGCCAGCGAACCGCCACGCGAACAGGTCCCGCAGGGACGGCGGGATGATGTCCGAGGACGGGCGTTGAGTCGCGGCGGCGACGATGATGCCGACGGCGCGGCCCCGGGCGACGATGTCGCGTAGCAGCGCGGCGAACAGGTCCTGGTCCTTCTTGTCACCGGCGGTGGCGGAGAAGTAGGCGATCTCGTCGCAGGCCACGAGGATCTGACCGAACAGGTCGTTGGGGCCGATCTTGCGGCGGCGGTGCGACAGCAGGAACGAGTACCGGTTGTCCATCACGGTCTGCACCCGGCGAAGCGTGCGGATGGCGTAGTCCATGTCGGGGCCGACGAACACGTCGGCGGCGTCCTTCCACAACCCGAGTTCGACCTGCTTGCCATCGAGCAGGCACAGCCGCACATCCGGGCACAGGGCCGCGTGCCCAACGATGGTGTTCAGCAGCGACGATTTGCCCGCGCCGGGTTCACCACCGATCAGGATGTTGCGGTAGATCATCGGCAGGTAGGCCGGTTGGCCGAACTCGTCGATGCCGAGGAAGACCGGGTCGAAGATGGACAGGCCCGCGCCGACCGGCACCGTCTGCGGCGCGTCTGGCCGGGTGGGCAGTTCGATGGTGTCCGTGAGGTCCATTGCAGGGCTCCCGGGGTCGGTTGACACGTACGTGTCAAAGCGGGTGGGGGAGGGAAGGGCGCGGACGCTTGACCCGTCAGGGGTGCTTGGTCCGCGCCGTCCCGGTGGTTAGGCGTAGTCGGAGGGGTCGAACCCGTTCGGGCTCGCAGTGGTGGTGTTGCGCGGCTTGCGCTGGCGGGGAGTGTCGGCCGGTGCGGTGACCGGCTGGTCGGGCACGTCGGGCAGGTCCAGGCCGACAGGCGGCATGCCCGGTGAGGTAGGAGCGTTGGACGGAATGTCCGTGGGGACGTAGTCCGGCAGCGGCGACACCACCGTGTGCGCCAAGGGTTCGCGGCGGGTGATGTCGATGCGGATCAGCGCCGCGTACTTGCGACCGGCGCGCATGACGCGGACCTCGTTGGCCCAGCACGCCACAGCGAGTTTCTGCATCTGGCCGTCCTGCTCCAGATCCCGCAGAGACAGACCCGGGCGCAGCCACACCCAGACCCGCTCACCGGCCGGGGTCGACTTGGCGGGCAGGATCAGCGGCAGCGAACCGTGCCGGTTCGTGGCGATGAACGCCGCGAAGCACAGCCGCAGCCGATGCCGGACGATCAGGCACCAGATCCAGGCCATGACCCGGCGGCGGACCGGACCGATCGCGGCGGGGACGCCGACGGCCAGGGCGACGATGAGCAGCGAGCCCCACAGCGGGGTCGACTGCATCACCGTGGTCCAGCCGTAGACGACGGCCAGGCCGAGCCCGATCTCCGGCAGCCAGTGCCAGAAGACGCGCAGGACCGGCCACGCCACGATCAGCGCGAACAGCACCGCCCCGAGCAGAGCGCCGATGATGACACCGAGCAGCGCGCCCAGGATCGGGTGCAGGTAGTGCGAGGCCACCGTGGCGGCCAGGAGGCCGACCACGCCGAGGGTGACCCAGAACGCGATGGTGGCCCGACGACGATACGAGCGGGCAACCGGCGCTTCGATGACAGTGACGTTGTTGCCCCCACGGTTCGACCAGCCGAACAGGGACCTCTGGCTAGACTTGGACACGACAAGTCCTCCCTAGTAGGGACCTTGTTGGACAGGACGCGGGGTCGCAGACGACGCCAATCAACGGCGACCCCGTGTCCACCTCTTCGCTTCTGTGGAGCCGATCGAGAACGACCGCCGCTAGGCGGCGGCGGTGTCCAGTGCGGTCAGGGCCGAGGCCCGGAACGCGACACCCGAGCGGACCTTGCCGTCCCGGTCGTTGACCCAGGGCAGCGCCTCCAGGTTCACCGGAACGACCGGCTGACGAACCGCGACCGCCGGCATCACCGGGCTGACCACGGTCACGTTGATGACCTCAGCGCTACCGTCCGCGAGGGCGTAGAGCTGCACCGCCCACATCGGGGCCTTCGTCTCCCGGTCGAACTTCTGCTGACCCGTCTGGTCCAGCTTCGGCACCGGGTTCACCGCGACCTCGTACGACACCTTCGAGGTGTCCAGCAGCAGACGTCCCATGACTGACTCCCTTCAACTAGAGCTCGCTCACCTTGAGCGATTGCCCGTGTTCGATGGGATCAGCGTAGACCGTACAAAAGTACGTGTCTAGTACTTCAGTACGGATCATCGATAGGAATCTTGGTGCGAAGAAGGGCGCCCCGCTGTGGGACGCCCTTCGGTGCAGCTCGGGAGGTGTGGCGGTGGCTAGGCCACTCCTACGCGGCGGGCTAAGGCTGCCAGCCGGTCGGAGGGGGCGGGTTCCATCCGTACAAGGTCGGAAACCGTCGTCTCCACCACCGGGTGTCCCTTGACCTGCTCCGGGGTTAGCGCCTCGGCCTGCTCAAGCGCGTCGATTGCCTCAGATACCCTGCGGCGCTGAGTCCAGGCGCGTGCCACGTCGATGAGGAGCCGAGCCTGCCGCTCGGACGATAGGCCGGACGAGTCGATCCGCTCCGCCGCGCGGAGGGCAGAACCGGCGTCGCCGAGTTCGACTGCCACCGCGACCTCGTGCAGATGGACATTCGTGGGGCCGAACTCGGTCTCGTAATCGTTACGGTCGACTCCCAGGAGCTGGGCAGCGTTTCGCGCTACTCCGAGATACTCGTGAGCCCTCTGGTCGTCTCCCATCCGCGCAGAGGCCACAGCCAGTTGCAGATTTAGCGCGCCGAACAGCGACACGGCCGCCGGCTTGTCCGCCGATACCTCGGACTCCAGCGCTGCCGCAGACGACGATGCAGCGCTTATGACTTGATCGAATTGCCGCCCGCCCTGAAAAACCAGCGCAAGGCGGAATGTTCCAGCGGCTACCAATAGCGGGTCTCCGACCTGCTCCGCAACGAGCAACGCCCGATCGGTTGCGACCCAGGCTGCTTCATGCTGACCAAGCTTCGACAGTGCGGCCGAAAGGGCGTGATACACCGACGCTAGCTCGGTGAGGTACGTCTTTCGCGCCTCGTCTTTGGCGGATCGTGTTGCTCTCTCCAGATCCGGCAGTAGGCTCCGCAGCAGCTCGGCCAGGTCCTCGTAACGGGCAGCGTGTGCGTACGTCCAGCACAGATCGGCTCGCTCGGCTGTCTCCGGCAGGGGAAGCTCTCGGTCCTTGCCCAGGATCGCCGCCATGAGGTAGCTGGTACTTAGCACCGAACGTAGGGCGGCAGCCGCCGAGGGAACCTCAGCGCTCTCCGTATCCGCAGTGCCCGGGGCCAGTTCGGCCATCGGGATGCCGAGCGCACCCGCGATCCGCTCCAAGATGGAGACCCGGTCGATCGAACGCACCCCACGCTCGACCTGCGAAAGCCAAGCCTCAGACCGCCCGATCATCTCGGCAAACTCACGCTGAGAAAGCCCACGCTTTTGCCGCCGCATAGCTATAAGTCGACCTTGCTCATTGCTGTCAGGCATCAAGTGAACCAAGGCCCTTGCTAGGTCCGACCGTTAGAAACTCAACCCGCGCGTCCTGCGTGTACGGCTCGCGTTCCTTGTGAAAGCGGATCACGTGAGGCTGCACTTCGTGCGCGTCAAATGCCTTTCGGTCCGCGTAGCACTCGTAGAAGACTCGGGCGAGCGGTGCTCCCTCTACGGAGTGGGTAGCGTAAATCAGCGTCCCTGGTTCGCGGGCACGAATCTCAGCCCCTGTCACCGCGACAAGCGCGTCAAACGCTTTCGCGCTCTCGTCGTCTTTCAGATCGAAGCGCACCACCAATGCGAACATGCAGCCATCCTCCTTGTTAAACCGAGAGTCACGGCTTGCGTACGCAACTCTAGCCGTACTCTTGTTCGGCCACCCGTATTCTATTACGGATCTACTTGCCGGGGTAGTCGGCGAACGGGTGGGGCTCCTGAGCCAGTAGTGCTGTCGGATGAGCCTGGTAGTGCTGTCAGGCTCCAGTTGATGCGTTACGCATCTATTCCAGTTGATGGGTGACAGCTCGCCGGCCGGTAGTGCCTGGTCGTCACACCGCGTGACTGATCCGTCGCCTGCTGCCGGGACGCGCGATGGATGGTGCCCACCAGCAAGGCGCGGTCAGCGGCATGAGCGGATACTCGGCGTACCTAGTACGGCAGCCGCCATTGGCGGTCTGACCTGGCGGGATGCGGTGGGGGTGTGCGAAGTGGACGCAGCCGCCTGTCGATCCTGTGTTTGTGAGGACTACAAGATCGAAGGCGGCTGCTGCTGCCAGGGTTAGCAGATCGCCGATCCGCAGGCCTCGGCCGGTATGGGACTGCCACCGGAGCTGGAGTTCCGCACCAAGGGCCAGTTGGCGATCGACCTGTGCGCGGACGCGTACGCCGACGGGCTGGTGTTCGACGTCGCCTGCGGCGACGAGGTGTACGGCAACTGCACACAACTGCGGGAGTTCTTCGAGACTCACCGGCAGGCGTACGTGCTGCGGGTCGCCTCCACCTTCATGATCGACCTGCCCTCGGGTGACAGGCTGACCTGCGCCCAGGCCGCCACCCTGCTGACCGGGGACAACCGCGGGTGGGAGATCCGCTCGGCAGGGGCGGGGTCGAAGGGACAACGCTGGTACGCCTGGGCGTGGCTCGCCACCACCTCACCCCGCCACCATCTGCTGGTCCGCCGCCATCTAAACAGCGGTGAGCTGGCCTTTCACTACTGCCACGTGCCCGAGGGACAGATCCTGACCAAGACCAGGCTGATCCGCGCCGCCGGACTGCGCTGGCCCGTCGAGGAGTGCTTCGAGTTCGGCAAGGACCACTTCGGCCTGGACCAGTGCCAAGCCCGCCTCTACACCGCGATCGCCCGACACACCGTGCTGGTCATGGCCGCCCTCGCCGTCTGCGCGGTCACCGCCGCCCACCTCAATGACCGCACCGACACCCAGGCCCCGCCACCGAGCACACCCGACCAGCCGCCACCGCCCGAGCCCGGACTCATCCCATTGACCGTGCACGAGGTCAAACGGCTACTCGCCGACGCCCTTCACCATCCGACACCTCCCGGCCACGCCACCCGCTGGCTCACCTGGCGACGCCGTCACCAGGCCCGCGCCCGCTGGTTCCACCAACGCACCCGACTGAATCGCGACTACGCCCTGGTCAGCTAGCAATTGGCGGCTGCCGTACTAGAGCGGTGCCGTGAAAACAGATCTTCAGATCTGACCCGTGGCACTCGCCGTCGTCCGGCGTGGCGACGCGATCCTTGTTCCTCCACTCAGCCGAGATGGCGGATGGGCCATCTAAGCCGCAGGCCATAGGTATCTCATCGATGAGGGCGGCCCCGTCAAGCGGCAACCGTTGAGCCGTTTCGACGCACAGGGAAAGCCGTCCCGTCTGACATGATCTCCTTCCGGCGGGCCGTGCGGCTCAGGTTGGTATGGCTTTTGTGGCGCGGGTGGCCCCCGCCTGTCGGCCGATGGCGACCACGGCGGCGATGGTGATCGGGACGAGTGTCAGGTGGCAGAGGGCCAGTGTCGCCTTGCTCGCGGTGTCGAAGTCGGTGGGCAGGGTCATTAGGGCGATCGTGCCGACCGCCAGCACCGGGCCGACGACCAAGGCGGCCCGGATGACCCAGGCAGCAAGCGGTGCCAGCAGAGCGACGACGGCAAGGCCGATCAGCAGTGGTATTGCGCTGAAACCAGCGACGGTGACCGCGTCGACCTCGGCCGGTCCGCTGGAGGAGGTGAATTGAAACGTGCCGCCGGCTGCTCGCCCGACGCTGTAGAAGACGAGATTGACCACCACGGCGGTGACGCCGCCGAGAGCGACGACCGCCACCCGAGAGAGCCTAGACATCAGCAGGCTCCGTTCCGCGCTGACGGGCCAGGAACGCCTCGATGCGGGCGAATGCACCGGCCCACACCTCGCTGACGAAGAAGTCACGGACCTCGGGAACCGGGAAGCCGCTCTGGACGACGGTCATCAGGGTACCGCCGTCCTTCTCTTCGAAAGTGACCTCGATACGGGTCGTCATGGTCATGCCATCCGGGCTGGCGCCGCTGGACTCGGTGACGAGCCGGTGCGGGCGGTCGATCTCGACGAACGTCTGCGTCTCCCGGAACAGCATGTCGGGGCTGGGCCCCCACACCGCAGTCTGCTGTCCGCCGACCCGCAGATCGACCTCGATCTCGACGATGCCGGGCTGCTCGTCGAGGATGGTGAACCAGATCTTCTGCTTCTCGGCGTCCGTGTACGCGTCGAAGACCTCCTCCGGTGTCGCGGGCAGTTGCCGCGTCATCTGCATGTCAAGCGTCATGAATCCTGTCCCTTCGGGCCGGGTTGGAGGGTGAAGTAGGCGTCGAGACCGTCGAGGCGGCGGGCCCAGAGCCGTTGGTAGAAGCCGATCCAGGCCATCGCCTCATCCAGCGGCGCAACGCCGAGGCGGCACTGACGTGACCGGCCGACCTTCTCCGTAACGACGAGTCCGGCATCTTCGAGCACCTGGACGTGCTTTTTCATACCGGTCAGGCTCATCCCGGTGGGCTCGGCGAGCTCGCCGATGGTGGCCGGGCCGTCGCCGAGCCGGATCAGAATGCCTCGGCGGGTCGGATCGGCCAGCGAGGCGAACACCCGGTCCAGGACATGTTGGTGAACCATGTAGTTCACCTTACGACACTGAACCTTCAAGCTCAATGTCGTCTTGGTGCTGCGCGCGGCGACGCGCTCAATTCGGCAGAAGCGGATGTTGCCGCATCCGCGTCCTAGACCACCGGGGTTCACAGTCGGTAGCCGGCGAGCCGGGGGATCGCGTAACCCATCAAGCGGAGTCAACGTGTTACGTATCAACCGGAGTACGACATGAGCCCGGTAGTTCCCCCTGTGAGAACTTTCTGTACGAGATCAAGGCGGCCCGCTTCGCAGGCCGCTCGCGCCGCCGACCAGGGGCCGACCCGAACGGGTCGCCGATCGGGGACCCCGCGCCCTTAGCGCAAGCGCACGGGCGCACCCCGAACGGTTGCAGCCCCGCCGGCGGCGCGACATACGAAGGAGGCCCCGGGCCGCCATGATGAGATGAGTGGCAGTTCCGGGGCTTCGGTGTTGAGGATGACGACCAGGGCGTGCCTCCGGCGGGGCGCTCGGGCACTCCGGGATGGTTGGCGCCATCCCGACAACCTTCGCCCGGGCCGAGCCGAGCGGGTGGGGCCTGCCCGGTCAAGGTCGTTCAGACGTGGGGTGCTCCACCTTGACCGGGCAGGCCCCACCCGCTCCAGGGTGTGTGGACGAAGGCCGACGGGATGGCTAGGGGGCGCAGCCGGCGGCAAACGGCGGGGTGAGGAACGGTCGCGGAGGCCCGCGCAGTGAAGGTCTAGGTTTTAAATCCCGCCGTCCGACCGGGTTAGGGGCATATTCGGTCGGTGATCATATACGCCTGGCTATTGACGGCAGCCATTTAGTCTCGTATGTCTAGGGCCGGCCGAAACGCCGGGTGCACTACGAACGCTGCGACTTTACGCAGGTTACTGACATGGTCGGGGAAGCTGGGCTGGGCGTTGTTGTAGATGGCGGGCTCGTCGACCCGCCGACGTTCAGAACCGACAACTTCATCGACGGTAGTAATGCAGCCAATGAAGCCGATATTGTGAAGGAGTCGGATTAGCGCCTGGTATACCTCTGCCGGGTCATCCGAGCTCGAGGCCGACCAAAGAGGTTCAGCAAATCCGGTCAACCAAACGGTCCCCGCAAAATCAGGCTCCGCAGTCAACAGGGCGCACTCGACCAATCGCTTCGCCATCTCCTCCCAATCTAGAGTGTTTGGCGCGCGAGTGAAAGCTGCGAGGACGCGCTCGATTCCCGGGTATGTGGGCTTCCATTCATCGCGGAGAGCAAGTAGACGGTTCTTGGAGTATGCGGACTCGGCTGATTGGATTGCCGGCCAGGTTAGCTTCTCCTTCCCATTTGAGAGGGTGAAGCATTCGTTCAAGAAGGCGATGGCGTCCCGCGGTCGGAGCAGGGTTCGGTTGAGAATGTAATCTAGGGGGTTGCCTCGAGTTGGATTCGAGCGTGGAAGCAACTCATCCATTGATTCCACGTTGTCCAAGCCGTGGCGCTGGGCTGCCACGCTCACGCGGCTGTCCAGAAGATCACGCAGCTCGCTCTTTGACCATTTCAGCGTATGGCTGAGGCCGCGGAACTTCTCCTCCTGCCCGCCGGTTCTGCCGAAGTCGAGCGCCTCGAAGATGTTAGTCCGTAGTGCGACCAGGACCTTTAGGTTCTCAACCCGTTTCAGATCCATCACAGCACGGAAAAGGCACCGAATTAGATCGTTGGTGACTTTCTCGTCTGCCCAATCGCGATCTAGGTCGTCGATGACGATGTAAGTATAGTGCTGGGCGGAATCGAGGATATCCTCGTTCAAGACGCGTTCCATCTTGTTTAGACGAGGTAGTTGTGTCTCGTTTACGAGCCTTTGAAACCGGTTAACGAGTTCGCTGCGATTCTCCAGCGATTCCACCAAGGCGTCCGCACCGTTGACACTAAGGCTCCCGATGCCGGCGCTTATCTTGCCGCCCGCCTCAGCCTTCACCTGGGTCTCGAACTTCTCAATGATTTCTCGGACGCGTTCGTCTGTCTCTTGCCAGAACTTCCCCTCGAAGTCCTCTAGGTACTTAAGCGCTTCTTGTTTGCTCTTGTCTCGCCTGATCTTATCCATTAACCCGGAGAGGAATCGTTGCTTCGCTTCAGGTGAGTCAACCTGGTAGCGGTGCTTGATGATCTCGATGATCAGAACGTGCTTCCAGAGGGCGATGAATAGCGGGTCGAGGTGAACGTCTAGCGACTTTAGGAACCGAACGGCTTGCAGCTCTGAGATGTACGTCAGCGACAAATCCTCGGGGCTCAGGCGGATTAAATGGTCGCCGTGCTTATACTCGATCTGACGGAATAGCGCCGACTTGCCACTACCGGTGCGTCCAATAAGGAAGCACCGTTGATCATCACGAGATACTACTGACCGGTAAAGCCATGTCTCGTAAAACGCATCCCGCAGCAGGCCGTCGTACTCGGCGGCTCCCTCGCCTAACGTGAACTCATTCCGAATCCGCCGTTTGGGCTGCCGTGCCGCCACTGGCCACCTCCGAAGTCTTCGGGCTAGAAGTGGAGGCCACCTTATCGAAGATCGCAAGGGCGCGGGACCCCTCACGGGGTCATCCCCGGGTCTACTCGCATGCACTGTCAAACGACTGTCCCCCTAGGACGTTGCTGGATCATCGCCCAGATGCCCGGGTGCGGTAGGCCGAAGGGGCGGCCAGCAGTGGCGAGCGGACGCAGGCGAGTGCTGATGCAAGATCATCAAATATAGATCCACTGCACGGAGAGTGAGCATCGGTGGTAAGTGTTGACCAAGGTTGGAAGCTTTGCCCTCCTCATGGTATCGACCGGTTCGATTGGCGATGTCCTCTCGCTACCGTCGGTTTAAGGGGTTCAAATCCCGCAGTTCCGCCGGACGAGTCGGGCAAGTGCGGCAGGGGAAGTGGGTTGGGACCGGGTGGTGGTGGTAGCTCGTGAGGATGCGGCGGTACAGCACCGAAGTACAGCAACCGACGGAGCCCTACCGGATCGCGACGAACCCGATCAGGCCGTTGAACAGCCGTGCCGGCCCCGTCCAACCACCTTGCCGAGGTCTGGGGGTCAAGGGGTCGTCGGTTCGAATCCGGCCGTCCCGACAGACAAAAAGCCCTGACCAGCGGAAACGCTGGTCAGGGCTTTAAGTTTGTCTATGGGGTTTTGAACCGCCCCCCCGAAAACCCCCCATTTACCGGGGTCGGCAACCAGGTTCGTCATCCCTGCGCATCGTTGGGGACTGCGGGTGTGGGACGTCGCCCGCGGTCGGCGCCGAGTCGCTCGAGGATGTCCGAGACGTCCGGGGCTTGAGCGGGCTTGGCGATGTAGTAGGTGGCGGTGACCTCCTCGCTGGAGTGCCCCAGCTGGGCTGCGGCGCTCTTCGTGTCGGTTTCTTCCTTGATGAGGGTGGCGACTGTCTTGCGGAAGGTGTGGGGGGTTGACCCAGGCGAGGTCGGTGTCGGCGCGAGCCTCACGCCACTGACGGCGGACGTTGTTGGGTGACAGCCAGGTGCCGCGTCGGGAGGTGAAGATCGCGTCGTGGGGGTTGTCGGCGGCGACGAGCTTGCGGGCCATGATCATGCCGACGGCGAATCGGGGTAGGACGACGATCCGCCAGCCGGCGTCGCTTTTGGTCCAGGGTTGGCGGAAGAAGCCCCGGCCTTTGACGAAGACGAGCGTGCCGCAGATCGTCAGGGTGAGGCGTTCGGCGGCGAGGTCGAGGTCCTCCCAGCGCAGGGCGAGGATCTCGCCGATGCGGGCGCCGGTGGCGAGCATGAGGTCGACGATGTCGGCCAGATCGCCGCTGTGCCGTGGTCCGGGCTTGCCGGGGATGGGTCGCTGCCAGTCGCGGATCGCCGTACGGACGGCCTGGAGATTCTCGTCGGTGAGGGCGACGACGGTGCGGCGAGGTTTACGTAGCCGGCCGGTGTCGCGTACGGGGTTGGTGGGGATCGCGCCGTGGCGTACGGCCAGGGCGAACATCTGGCTCAGGACGACTTTCGCGCCTTTGGCTGCCGAGGGACGGTCCTTGGCGATGTCGCGCAGGAACCGATCCAGGCGCCCGACGCTGGCTTCTCTGATCCGGAGGTTGCCCAGGGCGGGCAGGATCGCGTTGCGCGCGCTGGTCTCGTATCGCTGGATGGTCTGTGGTGCGATCCGTTCCTCGGTGGTGATCTCTTCGATCCATTGTCCGTCGACACCACGCCGCCACCCCGCCCGGTCGTGATCATGTCCCGCGACCGCGACTACTACCAACTCGTCAACGACCGCGTCCGCGTCCTCCACACCAAGATGCACCCCGGCAAGCGCTACATCGGCCCCGCCGACGTCTTCGCCCGCCACCAGGTCACCCCCGCTCAGTGGGCAGACTTCCGCGCGCTCACCGGCGATCCCGCCGACAACATCCCGGGCATCCACGGCATCGGTGCCAAGACCGCCGCCACCCTCCTCGCCGACGGCCTCACTCTTGACGACCTGGCGACCTCCGACCGTCTGGACACCGGACGTGGCCGCCTCGTCCGGGAACAGCTCGGCTTGGCCCGCAAATGGCGGGACATGATCCGCCTCAACCACGAGCTGGACGTTCCCGTCATCCCCACCGGCCAGCGGAGTCAACTCCTGCCCACACCGGCGGAGGTCGTTGAGGAACTGGGCCTGTGGTGACGTCCGCCCCCGTCCTGCTCACCGTCATGGCGCATCCAGACGACGCCGAACTCTGGGCAGGCGGCACCATCGCCCGCCACGTCCGTAACGGAGGCACAGCTGTCATCGCCGTTCCCCACCACGATGCAGTCCGCGACGCCGAGGCCACAGTCGGCGCGCACCTCCTCGGGGCTGACCTCTACTTCATGGACCAGCTCTCGGTCTCGACCGTCGCCACCGTGCTCAGGGAAGTCCGCCCCGACGTACTGATCACCCACCCGACAAACGACATCCACCCCGAACACCGCCGCTGCGCCGAAGCGGTCCTCAGCGCCCTACCCAACGTCGTCATCACCACTGGCCACCCGAAGCGGGCCTACCACAGCGACGGCTACAACAACCTCGACCAGCACGGCCGCCCACTCGAACTGCCAACCATCATCGACGTCAGCGCCCACTGGCGCACCAAGCTCGACGCCCTCCGATCCCACACATCCCAGCCGATCCTCGACCACTTCGGGCCGATGGCCGACGCGCTCGGGAAGCTGCATGGCCGCCGGATCAACGCCGCGTACGCGGAGGCGTTCCGAGCGATGCCGATCCTCGGCCGCCTACCAGCAGCACCCGGCCTCTGACGCCTGAGCCTCGGGTGTGTTGACCCGGCAGGACATACCCGGCTAGGGAACTAAAGCGAGTCGTGGTCGGCGGACAACCGCTTGAGCAATCTTGCGGTCGCGGTGATCAGCGTCGCGCGGTCCTCCCGGGTGTACTCGAACTCCTTCGTCACGTCGTCCTTGTGGCAGGCGCCGCTCATGGTCGAAAACAAGTCCTCGGCCATGCAGGGCTCACCGCTCGGCGAGGGTGCGCTGCCGTGGCGTCTTCTTCACCGCATCGGCAAACACCTTTTGCGTCCCGTATGACTCGCGGACCTGCTCCAGCGCCTTGCGTGCCTGCCCGATCGCGGAGGGCAGGTTGCCCTCGCGTAGCAGCCCACGAGCGTCGCGCAGCAGTTCCACCGCGTCCGCATAATCCGCGCCGTCAGCCAGAGGCACTAGCAGCTCGACGTAGGTCCCGGCCTCGATGTCCTCCAGGTTGTCGGCCCACTCGCCAGCGCTGACATCGAAGGACAGCTCCCCGGTCAGCTGAGTGAACCTGTCAGCTACCCCTGGAATAGATCGTCTAGACGAAGGATTGAACCAGCCCTTCCAGCGCGGAAGACCTGTATGGCCCCCGCTCCCAGTTGAGACTGCCGCGGACGACGCGTCACCGTAAGAGCGAGCGCGTCTCATGGCTGCTCAAGCTCAGATGCACTGACGTGATCTCAACAAGAATCCGGTAGGTATCGGTATTCGAAATGGGTGAGGTGGAGAGCGGCGCGGACGATGTCGCCGACCTGCCGTGGGCTG
>NZ_JBSFYP010000053.1:0-46524 GCF_053599835.1 Micromonospora sp. NPDC005163 | reverse complement strand
CACGCCAACCCCTGGGCCGCCGACCTCTACCGGCGGGCCCGGGCTCGGGGCCACGACCACCCCCACGCCACGCGAATCCTCGCCCGCGCCTGGCTGCACGTGATCTGGCGCTGCTGGCAAGACGGCGTCGCCTACGACCCCACCCGCCACCGAGCTCTGCAGGCCCTTCTCGCCTCCGCCGCTTGACACAGGGCTACTCATGCCGCCGACCGGGCGCCCTGGGAGGCAGGCTCTCGTCACCCGGCGTAGACATCGGCCCAGGCCCTGTGCACGCCGAAAGTAATGCGGCGGCATGGCTACCTGGAGGGCGAGCCGGAGAGCCACCACGGTTCGCCGACCGGAGTGGCATCCGGCTGCCCCGCCGCGATGAGTGACCGTTGATCGGTCGTTGCCAAGAGCAGCGTGCCGTCGTCCGCGACATGGGCCTCTGCGATCGTGGCGCCGTTGAGGGTGAACCCAGCGGTTAGCCACGTGACCCCGTCGTCAGCGGTGCCCCGAACACGAAAACCTGCCTCGATACACCAGCCGGTGTCCAGGTAAAGGCGGCTTTCGTACGGCGGCGTCGATCGGTTGTCACAGAAGCCGAGGAAAAGCCACGCCTGGCGGAGGCCGATCTCCACGACGAAGCAGCCGGCAAGTTGGTCGGGAGACACGAGTACATGTTGCCTGGCGTCAGACGCTCCGCGCACCCTGATCCGGAGGGCGGCGCCCGGTCGATACCGCCGGGCACCGGCGCCGCCGAGTCGTACGGCTGCCGAGTGAAGACGAAGGTGCCGAGGTCGAGGTGGCTCACCGCGCCTGCTGCGTCGCGCTCGACCCGCAGTCGCTCGCCGGCGAAATTGCCGCAGAGACCCTCCCAACGGCCGTCGTGGTGGGGCTTAGCCGGGTGCCGCGCCCGCCTCCGGACAGCGGGGCCAGCTCCAAGACGCCGTCGGCCAGCGGCCGCAGCACGTAGGAGGCCGGCCCCAACACCGGGGGCCGGCGAGGTTCAGCAGCTCCGGGTCGACCGCGGGCAGCGGCGCCACGGCGCCGGGATCCACGGCTCCCGCTCGGCGACCGTCCGCAGCAGGTCAGCGGCGGTTCGCTGGGCCGCGAACGGCCCGGTCGAAGTCCGCCGTCGTTCGCCACCGCCCGTCGGCGTGCGTCGCGGTTTGTCACTCCGTTGGGCGCGCACCCACGCCCTGTCCCGGCCTGCGGTGGTCTGCGCCACCGTGATGGCCAGCCTCACCGCGTACCAGCCCACCGACGACATCGCCCTGCTGGCGATCCGCGCTGCTGAGGGCAACGCCGCGACCGGGTCCTGATCACGACGCTGACCAGGGCCGTCAGCCGGCCTCGTGGTTCCGCTCCGGCTCAGATCTGTCTCTGCGCGGTGACCCGGACTCGCCGCTCGGTCCCGGTCCGGCCCCGCCGGTCGGGTCCGGCCCACCCTGCTCGTCGGTCAGCTCCGCGTCGGGCTGATAGCGGTACGCCGCCTCCCGTACCGCCGAGTCGGACTCTAGTCCGGCGCCGAGCGCGCCGCCGACCGTCGCCAGCGAGCTGGCCAGCCAGCCTAGCTTGACCTGGTGGGCGACGCCGGCCGGTCGGCCGGTGGATTCAGCGAGCAGGTCCCAGGGGACAAGGGCGATCGCCCCGATGATGGTCAGCGCGGCGAGCGCCACGTACAGCGCGAGGACGCCGATCACCACGGTGAGCACGGTGACCACGTTGAAGAGGACGACCTGCTCCCGGGCGCCCGGGTCGCGTGGAACCCGCTCCCAGAGGCGCGCGCCGAGCACCATGGTCAGCACCACCGCCAGGACGGAGCCGGCCGCGAGCAGGGCGAGCCGCAGGTTGCCCAAGGCCGCCGACAGCTGCCAAATAATGGCGCTCACCAGGGCGAGGACGGCGGTCGCGAAGGCGCCGACCAGCAGCCGGGAGAGCCGGACGGCCAGCCGCCACGGCCGGTTCGCCCGGAGCATGCCGAGCAGCAGCCGCAGGTTGCCGCCGATCACCCCGGCCAGCAGGCCGATGCCGGACGCCTGGTGGTTCACGCGCGCGCCGAGTTCCCGGGCCCGCCGTCCGGTGGCCAGGCGCGGGCGGCGCGGGCCGGCCCGTACCGGGTCGCCGACCGCGTCGGTATCGCCGAGCAGTGCCGCGAGGAGCCGGTCCCCGGCCTCGGCCATCCGCCGGGCCACGGCGACGGGGCCGAGCGCGGGCATGGAAAGGACCGCGACGCCGTGGGTGGTGCTGGCGTGCGCGACGACGGGCCGCCGCGCGGTCTGCAGCGGCAGGTCCGTCACGCAGAGGACCAGACTCCAGCCCTCGGCCAGCATCCGGCGCCGGGCTGCCTCGATGAGCTGGCCGAGGTCGGCCGGCCCTTCGACGAGCCGCGCCACTTGGAGGCGTACCGCCCAGTCGACCTCCGGGACCCGGTTGCGGAGCCGGTCGGCGAGCTCTGTGGCGGCCTCCCGCGCCAGGTCGGCCGCGGCCCCGGGGGCGGCCACGACACCCACGACGACGGACCCGCGCCCGGTCACCACACTCCCGGAGCCGGCTCGGCCCCTCCCCCGGGCGTGGCGCCGGTCCGTGGCGCCGTCGTCAACACTTGAGGTCGTCCTTCAGGATGCTCATCGCCGGCTTCAGCCGCTCGGTGTAGAGCGGCAGCAGGTCCTCCTTGATGAGCGTCCGGGCCGGTTCGTCCACCCGGTTCAGGGCGTACGTCCACTCGATGCTCGTGGTGCCGTCCTCGTGGTCGCTGAAGTACGAGGACCCTTGATGCTGTCGACCATTCCGCGCAGCCGCGGCGAGCTGAAGGTGTCGATCCGGTACGAGAACGAGTTCGGCGGCTCCACCGTGAGCAGTTCTTCCTCGTTGGTCGAGCCGTCGTCCGAGGCGTTCGTCCGGCGCAGGCCTGGGGTGTTCCAGTCGGTGGTGATGCTGCTGGCGCACGATTGCCGGCGAGTGTCCGGTTCTGGGGAAGATGTGGCTCAGGTCGACATCGATGACGTATTCGAAGACCTGACCGGTGGGAGCGTTGACGGTACGGGTGACCCGGACGAAGTCGTCCCCCACCTCGGTGCAGTCCCGGTCGACGCTCATCGCCGCCCCCGTCCCTGTCGCCTGGTCCAGCTAGTCCCCGGTAGGCGCCGACTCATTCATCCGCGCCCGGGCGACCACGCCGGACCCGCTGGTCAGGGCTGGTACTGGCTGCGGGTGCGGGGCAGCCACTGGGGGTGCTGGTCGCGCAGGTAGCGGATCAGTCCCTCGCGCAGGTCGCAGCGCAGGTCCCAGGCGCTGGCGCCGTCCGCGGCCGAGGCCTGCACCTGGATGACCACGGTCTGTGGGGTGGCGTCGACCATCTGGAGCACCCACTGGCCTCGATCCCACAGCGGTGAGGACTCGACCAGTCGGCGTGCCTCCCGGCGCATGTCGTCCAGGTCCGCGGTGTGGTCGACATGGATCTGGATCTTGCCGATCACCCGCGACTCGTCCCGGGTCCAGTTCTGGAACGGCCGCTCGGTGAAGTACGTGGTCGGCAGGATGAGTATCCGCTCGTCCCAGAGCCGGATCACCACGTTGGTCAGCTTCACCTCCTCGACCCGGCCCCATTCGCCGTCCACCACCAGCACGTCGCCGACGTGCAGCCCGTCGGCGAAGGCGACCTGGATGCCGGCGAACGCGTTACCGAGCGCGGTTCGGGCCGAGAGGCCGATCACCGCGCCAACCACCCCGGCTGAGGTCAGAATGGAGATGCCGAAGAGGCGTACCGGCCGGAAGGTGATCAGGATCAGGCCGATCGCGAGGACCGTGACAACGGCCACCGTGAGCCGCCGCACCGGACGGATCTGGGTCCGGGCCCGCCGGACCCGCCGGCTCGTGGCCAAATCACTCGGCAGTCGGCTGAACGCGACCGCTTCGGCGACGTGCAATGCCCTGACCACCAGCCACGCACCGACGGCGATCAGGACCAGCAGGATGGCGTGCCGCAGATAACGCTGCCACCCGGCCAGTCCGGGCGGCAGCGCGTAGTACAGCGCCCCGATCAGCAGGACCGTGGCTGCCGGGCGGCGGCAGGCGAGCCGCAGCGGCTCCAGCAGCCACTTGTAGCGGCCACGGGCAACCCGGCGAACCAGCACGCCGGAGACCAGGTCCACGACCACGGCCGCCGCCAGCGCGGCCAACACGATCAACGCGGTACGCATCAGAAGCCGTTCACCGTGATCCCGATGCCGCCTCTCCCGGGCTCGCGACCGCACCCCCGCGTTCAGGGTGCCATCAGATCCGGTGGCAAGCGGCGGATATCGAGAATGCCAGACGAGACGGTCGGCCTGCCCGCAGGCTTCCTGCGAGCCGACGCAGGATGCGTGATCGGCACCCTATGGCCGGTCGCCGACCTGCCGGGACCGTTCATGCAGCGCTGTCAGCTGCTCTTAGGCGTGCCGGAACGTGCGGCCGGGTGCCGCCCCCCGAGGCGCTGCGCGCCACCCAGCGCTGGCTCGCCGGGAATGCGACGCGGAGCTGGCGGCGTACTTCGCGGGCGAGCCCGCGCCCGCCGAGGCGCCGCCGACGAGGGTTGGCTATTCGCCGACTCGCACTACTGGGGCCCGGTGCTGTCGGGCCGGTGCAGGATGCGGGCAAGGTGAACGCGGTCCACACGCGGGAGGTACATCGGCGCCGGTTGTGTCCGGTCCGCCGGAGCGGTCTCTGCGGCCTCATCCCCGGCCGTGACAGATGCACGGATCTGCCGCGATCCGCTCACCAAGGTCGGCAGTGATGGAGCATCAAGCGGGATCGAGGTGGTATCCGAGGCTGTTACAGCACAACCCGCCTGATGGCGGCGATCTGGCCTAACCAGTTGCTCAGTCGCGAGACCTTGACCACGTCGCCGGTTCTTGGCGCCTCGGTGATCAATCCCTGACCGAGATACATGCCGACGTGGCGGGGGTTGGCCATAGTCCCTTGGCTGCCGGGGATGAAGACGAGGTCGCCGGGTAGCAGGAGCGCCGGGTCGGCCACCGGCTTGCCGGCGTTTACCTGGTCGGTGGTGACGCGCGGGATAAAGATGCCGGCGGCCCGGTACGCGGATTGCATAAGCGAGGAGCAGTCGCATTGGTTGGCGGGGTCACCGGAGTGCGGGTCGGTGCAGGAGCCGCCGAAGTGGTACGGCGTGCCGAGTTGGCTCACGGCCCAGACGATGGCGGTCGCTACGGCGGGTGGGGTGTTGGCGGGTAGCGCGAACCCGGCGGGGAGCGCGTCGAGGGCGTCGGTGGCGCAGTCGACGAGTGTGCTGGTCAGCTGCTCCACGAGGTGCAGGGCGTCGTCGGTCCACCTGGCGTAGGCGTCGGGGAATGCCGACACCTGGACGGCTTGCGCGGCCTGAGTGAGCGGCATCGTCTGCCAGCCAGGCACGGTCTGGAGCCTGTCGAAGAACTTGCCGGCCTGGTAAGCGGGCTCGGACAGTTGCGCGATGGTGCCCCAGCCTTGGCTGGGGCGTTGCTGGAAGACGCCGATGGAGTCGTGGTCGTTGCGGTCGCCGAGGAAGGGCAGGTTGCGCAGGCCGGATTCCTGCATGGCGGTGGCGACGGCGACCGTCCAGCCCCAGCGGGGTACGCCTTTGGTGACCCCGACGTCGACGATCGCGGCGGCGATGTCGAGTTGCTCGGTGTCCCATCGGTCGGGGCCAGGCGGCTGCCCGGAGGGGCGTAGGGCGGACGGGGCGGCGATGGCGCATCCGCCGGGGCCGCCGCCGGTGACGGAGGACAGCAGCAGGAGGGGCAGGCCGAAGCAGGCGATGACGACGACGGTGACGACGCCCATGATGAGCTTTGTCATGGTGATGACCTCTCGGGATAGCCAGAAGGGGTCGGTCTGCGTGCGGGTGTGCGGCTGGAAGCCGCGACGCGCGTTCTAGCGGCGGTAGACAAGGGGGAGTAGATCGGCGTGGGTCTCGCGGAGGAGGTCGGCGATCAGGGTGCTGGCCGGGAACAGCGGGTAGCCCATGTCGACGCGGGTGGGGTAGCGCCAGTCCCAGTGCCCGGGCTGCAAGCTGGGCACGTACCGGAGGGCGTCGGCGAATTCGAGGAACACGGCGCCGTTGATCTGTCCGGCGAGCAGGGGCAGGGGCTGGCTGGCCAGGCGGCCAGGCAGTGGCAGTCGGGGTCGTTGTAGATCGAGCGCGGTTGGCCATGGTGCATCGGGCAGCGGCAGTCGCAGGCGCGCTCGCGGGCATCGCGGTAGGTGCGGTGCATAGATGTCTTCCTTGGTCGTGGAGCACGAAAAGGGTCGTGGGCCGCCCGCTTGGGCGGCCCACGTTGACCGGTCGTTTCAGTCGGTGGACGTGTGGAGGACATTGGCGGCCTGGCGTAGCAGGTGCTCGATGACGAGGCCGGCGTCGTAGACGTCGGCGCGGGTGGCGACCTTTGTGGCGTTGTCCCAGTCCCAGGTGCCGTTGGTCATGGCGGGGACGTGCCAGAGGTCGCCGCCCTGGTCGAGGAAGAGTGCGCGGTCCCGCTGGTTGGGCAGCAGCGTGATGGGTTGGGTGGGCAAGCTGATGGTGCAGGCGCAGCCGGGCTCGTTGTAGGTGGTGCGCGGCAGGCGGTGGTGAATGATGCAGCGGCAGTCGCAGACCCTGCGCCACGGTGGCGTGTACGTCACGGGTTCCTCCGCAAGGGGTGAATGCGCGTACGCCTCGGTCGCCACCGGCGTAGGGGCGGCTTCCGAGGCGTACGCGGTGGGGACGGGTGGTGTCAGGCCGTCATCGGGTCGACGGCGGGGTGCTGGAGATTGCGTCTGGTTCGAGGAGCACGTCGTCCTGAATCTGGCGGGTCTCCTGCACGGTGAGCAGGTGGGCCGGCAGCCGGGGCACGTGTTCGCGCCAGGCGCGGTAGAGACGGTGGGTCCCGTCGATGAGCAGCGGGCCAGGCGGGTGTCCGCTGATGCTGAGCTGACCCACGATCAGCGGGCGGGTCAGGTCGGTGGTCATGGCGTAGGTCCGGTTGAGGGCGGTGCTGGTCGGGCCGATGAGGCCGGTTGCCCACGGGTTGGGGTTGTCGAGATGGGCAAGGCCGTACGCGGCGGCCCACGCCGGCACGTCCACGGGCCGGGTGTCGCGGGGCGACACCGCGATCAGCGCCTGCGCGGCGTCGATCGAGAACACCCACGGCCCGAAGTGGAACCACTGGGGTAGTCGAGAACCGGTCACTGGTGGTCCTTGTTCGCGGTGACGCGGGTGTAGATCGCGATGCAGCGCAGGATCAGCTCGTGTGAGGCCAGGGTCAGCAGCCGTTGCCGCTTGTCGTCGCGGAGCTGGTCCCAGATGAGGACGGTGACGCTGGCCGACCACAGGTCGACGAGGACGCCGTCGATCTTGGCGTGCTGCCGGTGGGCGACGATGCGCCGCAGCGTGTCGATGAGCGTGGCGTCTCCGGGTGGATGGTTGGCGTCGTCGGGTCGTTGCGCTTCGGGCAGCAGGGTGTAGCAGTCCTCGCAGGTGGACTCGACGCGCGGCGGGTCTTCGGTTTCCCACCGCTGAACGTCGGCGGCGGGCAGACCGCACACGGACTGTCGGAGGTCTCGGGGGTGGCGGATGTGGCGGATCATCGGCAGGCCGTTCCGTCTGATCCGCGCCGCCTGGTGCTCGGCGGTGCCATGGGTATGTCCGTTCTCTGCGGGTCGGGGCGGCGGTCGGTGGACCGCCGCCCCGGCGGATTGAGGTGCGGTCAGACCTTCAGCAGGTCGAAGGCGGCCACCTTCAGCTCGCCGACGTTGCCGGTGAGCACCCGGTTCGCGCGGGCGAACTCGTCCTTGGCGGGCTGGTAGTGGTCGAGGTACTCGGTGATGGCCTGGTATCCGGCCCACCGGCTGCCGGTGATGGCCTTCTGGGTGTCGGCCTCGCGGATCAGGTACTTGAGGGTGCCGAGGCGCTGCTTGGCGTTGTTGCGGGTCTGCTCGGAGGCGTTGTCCTTGACCGGCCACACCTGGCCGACGACCTCCTCGAACTCGCGCATGGCCAGCTCGGTCTGAAGCATCCGCTCGGCGGCCTTCTCAAAGGTCTCCATGTACTTCCACATCAGCCCCAGCGCCTCGCGGGCCTGGCTGATCTGAGAGTTGACGTTGGAGGTGTGCCGGAACGTGTAATGACCGACCGAGTGGGCGAAGGCGGCGCGTTGGGTGTTCGCACACACCACTCGGATCGGGCTGGCGTCGACCCGCAGCGCGGCGGTGCCGTCGTGGGAGGTCGTGCCGATCAGGTAGAGGTCGAGGCGGTCCACCCCGGCGATCTCCATCGCTGTAGGCAGCTTCATCGTGACGAACACGCTCTTGCCGCGGCGCAGGCTCCCGGCGGTCTCGAAGTGGGCGCCGCCCACCTGATCGACCAGGCGATCGAGCATCTCGGCGCACTGCTCGTTCTGGACCACGGTGTAGTCAGTGCCGACGATGCCCAGGTACTCGGTATCACCGGTGACCGGGTTGCGGCGCACGGTCATCCGCTTGTCGTCGGCGGGGATCTGCACCTCGACGCCGTTGACGATGTCGATGCCGACGGTGCGGATGGTCCGCACGCCCCAGTCGCCGAGCCGGGCCGCGGCCATGATCTCCTCTGCCTTCATCGTGTCCTGGGTGACGGTGCCCAGCTGGTGCCAGGCCGACAGTCGGGCGCTGGCGAAGGCGGTCATTCCGTCGGCGAACGTCTCAAGTTCGTGCGGCACGGGTTTCTCCTCTTCGATGTGCCACGGGGGCCGAGCACATGCGCTCGGCCCCCGCGACGGGTTCGGGATGGTGCGGGTCAGGACTGTTCGGCGCGACCTTCGCCGGTCGTGATCGCACCGGCGTAGGCGAACGCCATCGGTTCTTCGGTGACCGGGATGAGGTGACCGGTGGCGGCGGCGTGCAGGCAGCACGTGGTGACGGCGCTGGTGCCGATGCGGCGCCCACCGAGGGTGGCGTTGATGAAGCGGGCGATCTCGTGCGGCTTCAACGGATGGCCCGGCCGCTCGGCGAGGTAGTCCAGAACCAGGTCAGACAGTGGCCGGACATCGGGCATGGGGTTTCTCCCGGTGAGCAGGTTCCCGGGGCCGGGCGGTGGCCCGGCTCCCGGGTGACGTCGGCCGTGCCGGGTCAGGACTGCGTGGTGTCGTCGCTTGCCTGCCCGGTGCCGTCCGCGTCGGCTCCGGCGGTGGTGCCGGTGTCGGCCGGCGCGGAGTACGCGAAGGTCAGCGGCGCGTCGGAGACCAGGAGGATCCGGCCGCCGGCGGCGGCCTTGGTGCAGTTGTTGCGCACCGCCCCGGAGCTGACCGCGCGACCGAGCTGTCCGCTGATGGCGGTGGCGATGTCCTGCGGGCTCATCGCCCGGCCCGGGTTCGCGGCCAGGACGGTGAGGGTGAGCCTCTCCAGCTCGCCCCGGCCGAACGGTTGGCTGCCGTCGGCGTTGGCGGTCGCGTCGCTGCGGCGGCCCACGCTCGCGGTGATGCCCGTCGCACGCGACGGCGTGCGACGGGGCAGGGTGACGACGTGGGTCTCGCCGTCCGACGCGACGACGTGCAGCGTGCCGTCCGCCCGGATCAGGGGCAGCACCGCCGCCGTGGCGCTCGGCGCGGTCGCCAGGGCGCGGATGACCTGGTAGCACAGCGGGCAGCGAGGCGGCTCCGGGTTCGGGTCGACCTCGCTGGCCTTGGTCGGGCCGGCGATCCACCGTTGCGGCGGGCCGGGCAGCCGGCGGGCGGCGTCGGCCTGCTCCATCGCGGTGAGCAGCCGGGAGGCGCTCGGGTGACTGATACCGCTCTCGGCGACGATCACGTCGAGGGTCGCGCCGCTGTCGCCGTAGTCGGCCAGGACGCCCTTGATGGCCATGACCTTGCGGTCACCGGGTCGAGTGGGCTGCACGGCGGCGACCGTCGGTGCCTGCTCGTCCTCGCGACCGTCGGCGTCGTCGTCGGGTGTGTCGTCGGGGTCGGTCGCGTCGTCGCTGCCGTCGTCCGGTCGGTCGTTCTCGGCGTCGGCGCCGTGGACCGCATCGGTGGGCTGGTCGGCCATCTCCATGCGCGCCTGGTCGGCCGCGATGTCGGAGTCCGGGCCGCCGATGTCGGCCGCATCGGCGGACAAGAGGGCATCGACGGAGCTCGGCGGGGTGAGGGTCCACCGGGTAAGGGTGCCCTCGGCCGGGTCGGCGCCGGTGTCCACCGCGACGATGACACCGGCGTCGGCCAGGGTCTTGATCGCCTTGTCGGCGGTCGAGCGAGCCTTGCCGGACTTGTCGGCCAACTCGTGGACGTTGCCCTGACCGAGATCGGTCAGAGCATCGAGGACGGCCTGCGTGGCAGGCGTCAGGGACAGGTGTTCCATCAGGGTTTCCCTCCTCGGGAACTGGTGGGGACGCCCGGCACGGTGGTGTGCCGGACGTGGTGCGCCGAGTTGCGGGCAGCGGTCAGCGCGGTAGGCGCGTGACGTAGTGCGCTGGCGAGGGGTGCCGCCTAGGTGCGGCCCGGTAGTCGTGGCGGTGGATGGTGCCGCGCCGGCCGGTCAGTGGCAGGGGAGTGTCTCGCCGGCGGTGGCCTGCAGGATGTAGAGGCGGTCCTCGGTCGGGTCGCGGTAGATCCCGGCGTCGCCGTGGGACAGCCACAGCGGGTTGACGCTGCCGGGCGGGCGGAGCCTGGCGTCGGACGTGCCGACCTTGATGTGGGTGGCGTGTCCGGCGAGGTTCTGTCGGCGGCAGGAGTCGGTGTGTGGCAGGACGACCAGGACCGTGTCACCGGGGTTGACGTAGCGCCGCCGCACCGACCGGCCCGGGTTCGCCTGCGCGTACGCGGCCCGTGCCTCGTCGCCGATGAGGGTGTCGATCCAGTTGCGGGCGTACCGGTACTCGCCGGCCAGCTCCCTGATGGTCTCCACCGGGCCGGCGACCGTGCTGGTGGAACCGTTCAGGTCGTCTTCGTTGATCAGTAGGGTGCGCAGCTGGTCCACCGCGTGCAGCAGTTCGGTGCGCAGGTGCCGCAGGGTGGCGGCGGCTTCGGGCAGGTGCGCGGCGGCGGGGACCGGGTCGGCGGCGTGTTGGTCGAGGGTGCGCTCGGTCGTCGCGGTGATCCAGCGACTGATCGTGTCGAGGTGCGGCATGAGGTTCCCCTCCTTCAGCTGGTCAGGTGGGCGAGTTCGGCGGGGTCGAGTTGGTTCGGGGTGCGGTTGCGCCAGGTGTCGGAGTGGCGCAGGTGCCACCAGCGCAGCAGCGACCGGCAGGCCGAGGCGAGGTCGTCGCACGCGGGCAGCGGGTACGCCATCGTGGGTGGGGTCTGGTGGTGCAGCAGGGTGATGTACGCGGTTGGCGTCCACCCCGGGGCGGTTTCGGTGACCTCGCCGATCACCCGGTCCGGGTAGGGGATGTCGAAGGCGCTGGTGGCCTCGCTGTCGGGCACCACCAGCCAGGTGCGGGCCTCGGTGCGGTGCAGGGTGGCGACGCCGCGCGACGGGTCACCGGGGTACAGCAGGAGGTGCCGCTGGTCGCCGTCGCCGATCGTTCGGTGGTTGCGCCAGGCGCGGTAGGCGCCGACGAGCACGGTGCCGAGCACGATGTGTCGCTCGCGGGCGGCGAGCGCCTCGGTGAGGGCTTGGTGGTAGCCGGCCATGTGCAGGTCGGCGCGGGCGGCCAACCCCTGTCGTGCCCTCTCGGCGAGCGCACCGGTGCGGGCGAGGGCCTCATCGAGCGTGGTGGTGCTGTCGGTGAAGTCGCGGGCGGTCTTGTGCAGGACGCGGGCGAGGTCGCCGAGGGCGTCGAGAGTGGCGGTGTCGTGGCGCCACAGGTGCTCGGGGAGGACGTCGTTGGTGTCGGCGGCGATGCGCCGCAGCGCCGGGTCGGTCAGGAACACGGGGATCTCCTTGGCGAGCGGTCGGGTTGGGGGCATGGCGACGACCGGTCGCAGCGGGGCTGCGACCGGTCCTTTGGTCCGTCAGGCGTTGTGGTTAGGCGATGGCGACGGCGCACAGCCGTGCGGTGGAGCCCAGGCTGCGCAGGTAGCCGCATGCCTCGTTGAGGAAGCGGAACCGGTCGGCCACGGAGTCACTGGCCGGGGTGAGTAGGCGGCCGTCGGTGGTGATCAGCGCGTCGCCGATCAGGGCGATGCGCCAGTGCAGCCCGACGTACGTGGCTTCGCCGGCCTGGTAGACGGACAGCTCGTACGGGTTGAAGGAGAAGGCGAGCATCGCCAGGACTCGGGGTTGCTGCTCGAAGCGGCGGCGGGCCTCGGCCAGGCGGAGCTTGGTCGGGTCGGCCTGGTGCTGGGCGAGGTAGTCCTCCCACGGATGGGCCGCACGGGTTGTCGCGGCGATGTGGGTGTTCCAGGCACGCCAGCGCAGGGCGGCGTCGTTGGCGGCCTTGGCCGCGGTGCCGGTGAGGTCGAGGCGACCCTTGCGGCCTCCGGCGGCCATGGTGAGCGCGCCGAAGCGGCGGGCGGCGTCGAGGAGGTAGTAGCCGAGGAAGCGGGTCAGCCAGCCGATGAGGCGGCGGTGGCGGACGTGGTAGCGGCGGGCCGGGGTGCCGTCGGCGTGCAGGAGGTCGTTGACCTTCTCCGAGGCGGCGAACCAGTCGGCGTCTTCGCCGGGGGCGAAGCAGACGGTGACGACGACCTGGTCGGACGGCGGCATGGGCGTGGGCATGGCAGGGTGCTCCCTTCGGGCAGGGGTGGGCGTGGAGGGTGTGCGTCGTGGTGCCACCGGATCGCGGCGTCTGCGCCGGGAAGCTGCCGTGCAAGGGCGCGGGGCGTGGATCACGAGCCGACCGGGAGGTGGGCTGTGGGTGATCCCGCTGGCGCGGGCAGGTCCAGGGGACAGACGGGCGGCGGTGCGAGCAAAAGAAGAAGCTGCACCGTAGCGTCGCGACCTGACAGCACCAGCTCTGTCAGGATTGCCGAGGACGCCTCTGAGCTGCGCTGACAGGATTTCGTCGCGAGACTGCCAGGGTCTGTCAGAACACGAAGCCGCTCTCGTCGTAGTTCGGGTTGTCCGCGACGGGCTGGCCGTGGTCGCTGGGCAGCTCGGTGAGCCGGACTCGGCCGGTGGCGCCGCCAGCAAGCCAGACCGCGTCGGCGGGGTCGGTGGGTGGGTGGCGGTCGCGAGGGGAACGCTGTCGCGCCGGCCGCGCAGGAGTCGGTGCAGGTGTTCCTCCCGGTGCTCGCTGCCGAGCCAGAACAGCACCGGGTAGCGGGGGCCGCCGCGGCGGATCAGCTGCGCGTACCGGTCGAGCTTGGCCACCACCCGACCGAGGGGTTCGGTGCCGGTGTCGGCCTCCAGGAAGAATCCCACCGTGGTGTGCGCGACGCTGAACAGGCCGTGCCCGTCGGCGGTGATGGTCCGGAACTGCTTGGTGGTCTTCGTCTCGGACCACCACCGGTCCAGCCGCGCCTGCGGGTGCTGGCGGGTGTGCACGGTGAGCCGAACGAAGAACTCGTTGGCGATGCGCAGGTGGGTCAGGTTCGGGTTGGCCGAGAGCCGGTCGACGCCCTGGCGGCTGGCGCGCACGGTGGGCTCGGGCCGGTGGTGAGCGGCGGCCTGGAACCGGTGCCCCTGGTGGCCGAGCGTCCAGTGCCACGGCTGGCTACCACCCCCGGCGCGGGCGAACCGGAAACGGTCCAGCAGGCCCAAAGCGGCGAGCTCGCCGAGGCGGATCTGACAGGTTCGGCGGGCGAGGAACAGCATGCGGTGGATCTGATCGGTGGTGAGGACTTGGTGGTCGTCGAGCAGCTGCAGAAGCCGACGGTCACGGCTGGTGATGTGGGGGTAGATGGCCAGCAGGCTGGCCGAGCGTGATTGCGGCATCGGTGCATACACCCCTGGAGAGAGAGTCCCGGAGGGAGTCTGGATGAGTTGATCTCGATGTCGGTGCTGGCGTCGGGTGAGTTGCGGCAGGTCAGGCACCTGACAGACCAGGTGTAAGGGACGCGTGTGGGGTCTCGTGTCGCGGACACCCCCACACGAGCCCCCGGTGCCGCACCCAGCCGAGCCCCCACACGAGCCGCAGGGCTCAGCGGTCGCGGTCGGTCATGCGCCGCTTCATCGCGGTACGGGCGAGCTGCTGCATCGGCGGCTCACCACCGTTGCGGCTGTGGGCGGCGGCGCACTCCTGCCGGATCGCGGTCGCCTCACCCACCGGCGGCGCCGGCGGGTTGGTCACGAAGGTGAACCCGGGCAGCTCCCGGTTGCCGACCAGCAGCCGGGCGGCGGCGGTGTACACATCGAGATGCGCGAGGTCATGCTCGTCGAGCTCCGGTTTGGTGTGTCGGGACAACTCCCGCGCGTCGGCCGGGTCGACGGTGAAGAACAGCTTCGACCGTGCGTTGGCCGACACCGCCGCGGCGATGTCGTGGGGCAGTTGCGCCAGGTCCTGGTGCGCCAGGACCAGCCCGAGCCGGAACCCGCGCGCCTCGGCCAGCATGTCGCCGACGTTGCCGGGCAGCGTGAGGAAGTTGTGGCACTCATCGATGTAGAGGCTGGCGTCTCTGCGCTGGTCTTCGGCGATGTTGGCGCGGGCGATGGCGGCCTGCCACACCCGGGCGACGATCATCGAGCCGAGGATGCGGCTGGTCTCCTCACCGAGGATGCCCTTGGGTAGCCGGCACAGCAGCACCCCGCCGTCGAGCACCCGGCCCATGTCGAACGACGAGTGGGCGTTACCGATCACCGATTTCACGAAGTCCCGCAGCAGGAAGGCTCGGAGTCGGGCGAGGACGGGTGCGATGACCTGGCCGCGGAACTGCTCGTTGATGCCGTCGTACCAGAGCCAGAACCCGCCGAGGCCGTCCGGGTCGTCCAGGCCGTGGGTGAACCGGGCCCGGAAGTCCCGGTCCTGCAGCAGCGACGGGACCAGGCTCAGGGTTGGTTTCGCGTGGCGCATCAGCGTGAGGCAGGCGACCCGCATGGTGTCGTCCATGCGGGGCCCCCACTGGCCCTGGAAGATTTTGGCGAAGATGCCGACGAGGTTGTCGACGGCCAGGTGCGGGTCGCCGCCGTCATCGAGCGGGTTGAAGCAGCCGGGGTTCTCCTGATCCGGGTCGATGATCACGATCTTCTTGGCCTGCGAGGCGGGCAGTCGGTCGAGGATGTCGGTGATCAGGTCCCCGCGCGGGTCGATGACCACGGTCCCGCGCCCGGACTTGATGTCGCCGAGGATCATGTTCAGCAGCAGCGTGGACTTGCCGACGCCGGTCTTGCCGACGACGTGCACGTGCTGGCGGGCGTCGGCGACAGCGAGGCCGACGCTGTGGTGGCCGATCTGCGAGCGGCCCAGCACCTTCACGCCCCGGCCGCCGGAGGGGACCTGCACGGGCGCCGGCACGGCCTTGGCCCGGGCCCGATCGAGGCCCGGGACGGCGAGGTCCTGCGGCAGGGCGGCGAGGGCCGCGAGTTCCGCGACGGTGGCCAGGAACCCGCGCCGCAGTCGCCGTCCGGCGATCGTGGCCACCGGCTGGGGCATCTTCATCCGCCGCAGCCGATTCGGGCCGGTGTACGCCGCGGCAGCTGAGGCGATGGTGTGCCTGAGCCCGACGAGGCGTGAGCGGACTTGGGCGGCCCGTTGCGGGTCTGGTGGGGACGTGCCGGCGTCGGCCGCGACGGCGAACCGGACTGCGATTTCGTAGTGCGGTACCCGCACGGCCTTGTCCACGATGGTGCGGGCGTCGGCGGCGGCCACCGGGTCCCGCTCGCCCGGACGCACCACGGGGGCATGGGTGTGTGGCCGCGACGAGCCGGGTGTGAACACGTCGAGGAACCACAGCAGGGGCTCGATGGCCACCCGCACCGCCCCGGTGACGGCGCGGGTGGCCAGGTCGGGCCGCCCGTGGCGATGGTTGCTGGTGCTCGCCGCGGCCCGTCGGGCTAGGCGGACGCGGCGGGTGGGTGCCGGGCGGGCGAGGATCTGCACACAGGCGTGTTCGCGGTGGCGTACCTGGGCGCCGGCGGCGAGCAACGCCCGCAGTGGGTCGGTGTCGTGCTCGCTGCGCAGCGGCAGCCCGTCGGTGTGCTGCGGCCAGTGCGCCCCGCCCACCTGCTCGGCGACGGTGGGCGGAATCGGCGGTGCGGCGCCGGAGGTGGTGAGGGTGGCCGCGGGCCAGGCCGCCCGGACGGCGGCCTCGACCGCGCCGTCCGGCACCGTGCCGGGCACCCAGACCCGGATGGTCAGGGACCGGCCGGTCCAGATGTACTCCCAGCCGACGTGCGCGATGCCGAACAGGCGCTGCTGCCACACCGACGGCGTCAGCACGCCGACAAGTGTCATCCAGAACGCCGCGGCTGCCTCGGCGGTGACCTCCGGCGGGGCGGCGATGCTCAGCCACCGTGCGCCGATCGTGAACCGCTTGTGCCGCCAGGCGAGCACCTGATCGTGGCCGAACACTGCGGCGAGGATCGCGGCGGCGGCGATGAAGCCCAGCCACGGCCGGGCGATGATCCAGTGCCCGACGTCGCCGGGCCAGGTCGCAGTGGTCATCATTCGGCTTCCCCGATTCCGGTCACGGCGAGCGTGTGCTCGGCCGCCGATCCGACACTGCGGAACGGGATCCGGCTACGACCAGCAACGAGCAGCCCCTCACCGCGCGGCGCCGACAGCAGCAGCCTCGACTCCCCAGCGGTCAGGCCGAACGCCTCGGACACCGCGTCGATGGACTGCGTGGACTGGCGCATCAGCACCTGCGTGGCGGCGTTGGACACCACCGCCAGGCCGAGGTCACTCGACAGGACGTCGGCCGCGTCCTGGGTGATGACGCACAAACCTGCGGAGCGCTTGCGGGCGGCCTTGGCCATCCGGAACAGGAACCGCGCGCCTTCGCCGTCGCGCATCAGCAGCCACGCCTCGTCCACGACGACGAGCCGTCGACGCCGGCGGGCGCCCGCGGGCGCAGTGTCGATGCCGGCCCAGATCGAGTCGAGGCCGAGCAGAGTTCCCACGGTGCGCAACTCGTCGGGCAGGTGCCGCAGGCTCCACACCACCAGGTGGCCCTCCGGACGGGTGGATGTCGGCCCGTCGAACATGCTGGCGAAGTTGCCGACCGTCCACGGCGCGAGCCGGGCGGCCAGGTGCCCGGCGGCGGGGTCGCCCTCCGCGTCGAGGGTTGCGGCCAGGTCGCGCAGCAGCGGCGCGGGTGTGGTCCAGGTGCCCGGGTCGCCGTTGATCCCGGCCCGGTTGTAGGTGGCGGTGATCGCCCGGTCCAGAGCGGCGCGTTCGGCCGGCGGCGGTGCCGCGCCGAGCATGACCGAGATCAGCGTGTGCAGGTACAGCCCGCGCCGCGTCAGGGTGTCGGGACGGTTGTCGGCGGGCAGGTCGAACGGGTTGACCCTGACGCCGGGCTGACCGAGCTGCACGACGGCGCCGCCGACGTGCTCCGCGAGGGGCGCGTACTCGTCCTCGGGGTCGATGACCGACACCGTCGTGCCCTGGTACAGGTTGCGCAGCACCTCGAGCTTGACGAAGTAGGACTTCCCGGCGCCGCTGCGCGCCAGGACCACACTGTTGTGGTTGTCCTGCGCCCACCGGTTCCAGATCAGCACCCCGTTGGAGGTGGTGTTGACCCCGTACAGCACCCCCTGTGGTGGGGCGACGGTGCCCGGGGCCGGTGCGGCGAGGTCGGCCGAGGCGAGGGGGAACGCCGCCGCGAGGGCGGTGGTGTCGAGGATGCGGCGCATCCGTAGCGGGTCCACGCCGACCGGCAGCGTGGCCACCCAGCCCTGCTGGTGGCGGAACGTCGCCGGCTGCACGTCAAGCAGCACGCTGGCCGCGGCGGACTTCACGCCCGCGGTGACGGTGGCGAGTTCGTCGAGGGTACGGGCGTGGATGGTGACGTAGATGCCGACGTCGAAGAGCTTCGCCGCCCCGCGGGCGACGCGTTCGGCGAGGTCGGCGGCGTCGGCCGCTGCCGCCTCGACCATCGGGTCGCCCAGCCGGCCTTGGCCGGCGTCGAGGCGGCGGGAGGATTCGAGGCGGGCGCGCTGGCGCTTGAGCATCGGCGCGGCCAGTTGCGGCGCCACCGGGTCCAGGTGCACCGCGACGTCGACCCGCCCGGGGTAGGACAGCAGCGCGTCGAGCCAGGCGGGGCCGACCTCGGCCGGGTAGCCGCACACCGCGTAGGTGGCGGCGTACCCGTCGCCGACCTGCACGTGCCACGGCGTGACCGACAACGCGGCCGGGGAGGGCATCCCGTCCCCGGCCGCGACACTCATCTTGCGCTTTTTCAACAGGTTCACGATGTGCTCCGCAGGGTGATCGGGGCGCCGGGTACCGCACGCGGGCCAGGCACCGGTGGGGAGAACGGATCGACCGCGCCGGCCAGCGCGGAGGCGACAGCCGGCCCGTCCAGAGCGGCGGCTTCGACACCGAGCCCGCACAGGGCGCGCACAGCCGTGTCGGCCGCGTACTCGCCGGTGACGACGGCGAGGACCTGGCGGCGCAGCGGATCGCGCTGGCTGTCGAGGTCGAGCAGGAACGAGGCGTAGTCGTCGGCGGCGGCTTGCAACGCCGGGTGCGCCAGGCGTGGCGCGTGGTCGGCAGTTGCCTGCGCGTAGACGCTCAGGTCGTGCCGCTGCGCGGCCACGACGATCTGCGCCGGCCCGGTCAGGCTGTTGAGGAACCGGCCAAACCCCTCCAACAGGGCCCCCTGCTCACCGCCGGTGCGCAGGTGGATGTTTGTCGTGCCGCAGGCGATCAGGACCTTGCCGCTGCCCTCACTGGTTAGGACTCCGGTCGGGCTGACCGCCGTGACCGGAGAGTGCAGCGGCGTCGGAAGGCTCGGCTTGCCGGCCACGTCCGCGACCGAGCTGACCCGAGCCCTACCCGGTGTGAGGGTGCGCGGCCTGCGGCTGAGCGCGAACCCGTGTCGCAGCCACACGTCCAGCGGCAGGCCGTCCCGGCGGCCGAGCGCCACCACGACCGCCACGGCGAACACGACTGCCCCAGCGACGATCCACGCCACCTGCGGCAGCAGATGCCCGAACGTGCGGTAGACACCGAACCCGACCAGGCCGGCACCGCCGACGATGCCCAGCTGCCGGAACGTCAGCCCGAACGCGATGCGGTCGGGCTCGTTGACATTGGCCGGGACAACGGCGCGCGGCACGGTGTCCTCGATCGTCATCGCCCACCTCGCAAGGCCGCACGTCCGAGCCTGCCGAGCGGTAGACGACGGGTGATGCCCTGGATGACCACTGCCCGCAGCAAAACCCCGCCGCTGTTCGGCGACCCCTTGCCCGTCGCGTAGCGACCCATCAGTCCGGGGATCTTGACCGTCATCCACAGAACCACGGCGACCAGCAGCAGATTCAACACGTCCGAGCCCGGCAGACCGATCAGGACCGGAACGCTCGCATCCGGGTCGGTGAGCAGGTGGATGCCGGTGGAGAACGCGATGGCCTGCAGCACGGCCGTGCCGAGGCAGCCCAGCAGGCTGCGCCACCACAGTTCGGCGGTGGGTTGCGTCCAGGGCAGGCAATAGCAGGCCAGCGCGAGCGGGGCGAGCCCGGCCAGGATGACCAGTACCGCAACGCGTACGACCCAACCGGTGACGAGGGTGAACATCAGTCCGACGATCAACAGCCCGATGATCAGTGCGATGAGGGCGTTGGCCGGATCGATGAGGGCGGCGGCCACGTGGGTGCGGGCCAGCGTGACAGCTTGCGTGGTCGGAGCCGTAGTGCCGACCATGGCCACAGTCAACGCGTTGGCGACATCGATGAGCACGGCGCAGAGTGGGACCGCAAAGTTCGACAGGATGAACCCGACGACTAGGCGTGGCACGAGTTCCTTGACGCCGTATCGCATCTCGACCGAACTGCTGGTCATCGTCACGATACCGGCGGTTACCAGCGCGAGGATGTAGCAGGCGTTGACGACCAGCGCGCTCTTCGCGGCGATGGTCTGCACCTGCGGCAACACGGTGACGTCCGGCGACAGGAACATCGACGACGTCAGATAGGCCAGCAGCCCGCCGAGGAGCTCTTGCAGCCGCTCGGCGAGCCATTCCACCAGGCCATTCATCATCCAGTTGACCATGACAGATGTCCTCAGCCGCCGATGATGCCCTGCAGGACCTGCAGGATCACGGGGGAGAGGACCGTCAGCGCGTAGCCGATCAAGGCGGACTTGAGGTTGCCCTTCGCCTGCTCGACCTGGGCCGGGTCACCGCCGGCGGCCATGTAGCGGAGGCCGCCGATGACCAGGAACATTGTCGCGACCAGCGCGATGATGCCCATGATCCACGTGGTGATCGAGGAGATGACCTCGTTGATGGATTTTGGAGCCGCGAGTGGCTGCGGCGCGGCGGCAGCGAGGTCGGACAGGACTGACAGAGTCGTGTGCATTGCGACGCTCCACAGGAGATCGGCGGGCCGCCGCGGTGGGGACCAGGGCGGAGCTTCGACTGGGCCGGTGGGGGCGCTCCTCCCTTGCGCTATGGGATGGGTTGCGGTGTCAGTACGCCGCGCCAGCCGTGCCGGACCAGTGGCCTCGCCGGATGGGAGGTCCCCACCGGGCGGGCATGCCGTGGATGACATGCACTGCCCAGATCTCGGCTGTCAGGCCGATCGAACTCGCCTGGCGCCTGTCACGACCTGACAAGACCGGTCAGCGACTCACGTAGTCCCCCCCGTTACCTTTTTGATCGTCCCCAGCCGGGGACTGCTCGGTCGCCCGGCTCGGTATGACTTACTGCCCCTGTCGTTCGGATGATCCGGGGGGTGTTGTCGCCGGGCCGGGTGGCGCCGATGGACCGCTGATAGGGACACGGCCACCCGCTTTGTTGGGGTAGGTCTCTTCGTAACGTGGCTGCCGGCAGTCGACGCCTGATCGACCGGGTTGACGGGTGACGTCGCGGGGAGGCGATGCGGTGCACGGCGACTACCAGGTGTTTCTCGGTCTCGATGTCGGCAAGGACGGCCACCACGCCGTCGCCTTGACTCGGGACGGCAAACGGCTGCACGACGGGGCGCTGGTCAACACCGAGGCGAAACTGCGGCAGGTGTTCGACAAGCTCGGCCGCCATGGCCGCGTCCTGGTCGTGGTCGACCAGCCCGCGACGATCGGCGCGCTGCCCGTCGCGGTAGCCCGAGCGTGTGGTCATCAAGTGGCCTACCTGCCCGGACTCGCGATGCGACGGATCGCCGACCTGCACCCCGGCAGCGCCAAGACCGACGCCCGCGACGCCTACGTGATCGCCGACGCCGCCCGCACCTTGCCGCACACGCTGCGCCGAGTCGACGTCGGCGACGAGACCCTGGCCGAACTCGAGGTCCTGGTCGGCTTCGACGACGACCTGGCCGGCGAGTCCACCCGGATCGCCAACCGCATCCGCGGGCTGCTCACGCAGATCCACCCTGCTCTGGAACGGGTGCTGGGGCCGAAGGTGCAGCACAAAGCCGTCCTGGAGCTGCTGTCGCGCTGCGGCGGACCGGCCGGGCTGCGCAAGGCCGGCCGCCGCAAACTCACCGCCATCGCCAGCAAGAACGCGCCCCGCATGGGCGAACGCCTCATCGAGCAGGTCATGACCGCGTTGGACGAGCAGACCGTAGTCGTCGCGGGCACGACCGCTGCGGAAACGGTCCTGCCCCGGTTGGCTGACAGCCTGCGCGACGTGCTCAAACAGCGCGACCAGGTCGCCGCCGAGGTGGACAGGATGCTTGATGCGCACCCTCTTACCGAGGTCCTGACCTCGATGCCCGGCATCGGCGTCAGGACCGCAGCCCGGATCCTGCTCGAAGTCGGCGACGGCACCGCGTTCGCCAGCCCAGGCCATCTGGCCGCCTACGCCGGCCTGGCACCTGTCACCCGCCGCTCCGGCAGCAGCATCCGCGGTGAACACCCACCCCGGGGCGGCAACAAGCAGCTGAAACGCGCCTCTTCCTCGCCGCGTTCGCGGCCCTGGCCGACCCGGTCAGCCGCGCCTACTACGACCGGAAACGCGCCGAGGGCAAACGCCACAACGCTGCCCTGATCTGCCTCGCCCGACGCCGCGTCGACGTCCTGTTCGCCATGCTCCGCGACAAGGTCCCCTACCAACAACGCCCGCTGCCCACCGCAACCGTCGCCGCTTGACAAAACCATAGGGACACCCCCCCCGGGACCGCGAACCAGGAAGGTTGGCGCGGACCGGAACGCCAAGAGGCCGTCCCGGGCGTTCGCACGAGACGGCCTTGTGCCGAGACCAGTAAGGGATCGGCGTGCGGCCCAACAACAGAGCCAGGAGAGTGCTCGGAGTGAAACTGGACAGCAGGTAGGCCTTCCTTCAGAGAGCAGCTATCCGACGTCCGCGGGATCTGACGGTCAGCGCGGTCGGTGACCCTGCGTGTCAGATGCCCTGTGCGCGGCTAACCGCTCAACTTCCGGATCTGGCTCCCCTCTGTGTCAAGACACCGCCGCGAGCGGGGTTCTAAGCTGGGTCTCGGCGGGTCCGGGAAGTGACTTCTCCGAAGAACCGGCATGGGGATGCGAGCTGGTCACGCTGGAGTCTGTAGTCGTTTCCCGGTGTCCTCCCGGGCCCGCTGCCGCGGTTGCGGCGTCGTTGAGCATGCGTCGGTAGACGATGTCGGACAGGCGTCGTTTCAGCGCGCGCATGGCTTCCATCGATGTCTTGCCGGATGCCTTTTTCCGGTCGAAGTAGGCGCGTCCTTCGGTGGGATTGCGCAGCTGGACGGTGGCCATGATGTGCAGCACCCGGTTGATCTGTCGGTTGCCGGCGCGGGAAAGTCGGTGTCGGACCTGGTCGCCGGAGGAGGCGTCGATGGGGGCGGTGCCGTTCCAGGAAGCGAAGTGGGCCCGGTTGGGGAAGCGAGCGATGTCGCCGACCTCGACCAGCAGCCGGGCGGCGCCGGAGGGCCCGATGCCATGCAGGTCCATCAGCGTGGTTCCGGTGGAGGCGACCAGCTCCTTTAGTTCTTTGTCGGCGTCCTTGGAACGTTGGTAGATCCGTTCGAGGTCACTGATCAGCTCGGCGGCGACCCGGCGTCGGGCCTTGCCGACCGCGTCACGGGGTCTCACCGTGGCCAGCAGTGCCTTGGCCTGGGCGGCGGACAGACTCTTCTTCGCTCCACCAGGGATCAGCTCCAGCAGCAGTTGGTGCAGTTGAGAGACCATTCGGGTGTGGTCCTCGCCGAGGGAGCGGCGCCGGTCGACCAGGATCCGCGGCAGGGCAAGCTGTTCGTCGTTGACCGGCGGGTGTAGCCCGGCCATCCGGGTGCCGACCAGCGCGATGGAGTGGGCGTCGGTGGCATCGGTCTTGCGGCCCTGGCCGGTGGCGAACACCCGCGCCCGGGCCGACAACTTCGGTGGGACATCCACGACCTGTTCGCCATCGGCCAGCAGCCGGTTGGCGATGTGCCGGCCGATGCCCTGGCAGCCCTCGATCGCCCAGACCCGGTGCGGCCACTGCTTGGCGTAATTCTTCATCGCCGCGTAGTCGTCCCGGCCGGTGTCGAAGCGGCCCGCGCCGATGACGGTCTCGTCGCCGGCCATGACCTCGATCGTGGCTGAACGCTTGTGCGGGTCCATGCCGATGACCACGCGATCCGACGTGACACTCAACAGGTCCTCCCATGCTCGATCCACCTGGTTCATCGAGCCGGGAGGGCAACGCTACTTCGAGCAGAGCAAACCCCTCTTGAGCCTCTCCCCGCCCTTGGGGCGACGCCCGGGCCTGCGCAGGCCAAATGAGAGCCACACAACCAGCGTGGGCAGCCGAAATGAGAGCGACAGCCCGGGCGCCTCGACCGAAGCCTGGCCGGGCCGGGGTCATAGGTCAATGAAACAAGTAGCCGAGATGAGTGCATTTGGACGAGGCCCGATGAGATGGCTCCACATCGTGGAGATCCACGTGCCGCTCGGCGTCGAGCCAGAGAATTTCTCAGTCCCGTCGCGTGGGTGTAGAGCGCCTCGGCGAGCTCTCCACCCCCAGCATCGCCCGCAGCCGCACGAGCACGGAAAGCGCGATCTTCCCGAGTGGGTGGCTGTCAGCCGCGACACGCCGTATGACGTTAGCCCGCAAAACCGGCCAGAACCGTCGCATCGGACCGGTCAGGGTCGCGATTCGGTCGACAGGCCTGGCACGTACTCGAGCACGACCGCCCTCAGGTAGCGCGGGGTGGTGGGGAGATCGACCGCTCCCACCGCGAACATCAGCGGGCTGCCCGGGGTCCCGGCGATCCCGTGCAGGCTCATGCCGACCGCGTCCAGCGGCTGCGGCGCGGGCATGCCGACCCACGCGCCCGTGCTGTACGCGGCGAGCGCCGCGCTCGGCGCTCGGGAGTTCTCGATCAACCACGGCAGTCCGGCCGGGTCGGTCGCCACGTCGGGCAACGCGCCACCCGGCGCGTCCCGGAGCATCTCGAAGGATCCACCGCTGCCGCGCACGGCCAACCCACCGTCGCCGACCGCCCACAGCTCGCCGGACGAGCGACCCGCGAGCGCTTCGAACGAGGACTCCTGTTCGTTGATGCCCACCTGGACCGTACGCCAGCCTGAGCCGCTCCAGTGGAAGAGCAGCGGGCCCTTGAACCCCTTCCACGCGCCGTTGCCGGCGGCCCAGACGTCATCCGAGCCAAAGGCCTTGATCGCGGTGAAGGTGCAGAAGTTCGGCATGCCACCGAAGGACGTGCCGCCGGTGCGGCATTCGGCGGGCGACTGGTGCGACTGCCAGGACCGGCCGTCCCACTGCTCGATGATCACCTCGCTCTGATGATTGCCCACCACCCAGGCGTGTCCACCCACGACGGTGAGTCCGGTGATCAGCGCGTAGCTCTTGCTGTTGCCCCGCGCGAACGGCACCTCGCGCCAGGCGGTCCCGTCGTAGTGCAGGACGTGCGTCACCTGGTCCTCCGGGACGGCGGCGGCCGTGCTGCCGACCGCCCAGACGTTCGAGGGCGAGTCGGCCGCGACGAGGTCGAACCGACCGCGCCACGCGATCGCCGGCAGCGCCGCGCGTGCCCAACGCGTCCCGTCCCACTGGAGGACCAACGGGGTGCCGGTGTCGTTCGGCTGTTCGGGCGAGTAGGCCTCGCTGCCGACGGCCCACGCGTGCGTGGCGTCCACCGACACGACGTCCCACAGCACGCTGGTCGGCCCGGCCAGCTCCGGCAGCGTGGCCAGGCGCCAGGCCGGTGCCGGCGCGTTGGTAACGACGGCTTCGGGCGACCCGCTGGCGGCGGTCGCGGAGGGTCCCGAGGGTGATGCCGAGGTGCTCGTGCCGGCGCACCCCGACGCCAGCAGGACCGCGGCCAACGTCAGGGCAATCTTGCGCATGGCACCGATGCTCGCAGGGCGGCGCCACCGCGGGGTTCCCGTTGATCAACGCGCTATACGGGCGTGGATCACGGCGAAGCCGTACAGGTGCCAACCCGGGACGCGGAAGGGCCCAGACCACCGTCAGGGCGTCGTGCCCGAAGACGTGCCGCATCTGGGCCAGCAGGGACGGGAACCGGGTCGGAGGTCAGCGCCCGCTGGACTTCATGATCGCGCGTCGAACTGGGCGCGCGCCTGAAAGACGCGATCCATGTGTGTCTCTGCCCAGGTCTTGATCGCGACCATCACCGGGAACAGGTCGTGGCCGAGCGGTGTGAGCGCGTAGTCGACGCGGGCCGGCACCGACGCGGTCACGGTGCGGGTGAGCAGACCATCGCGTTCCAGTGTGCGCAGGGTCTGGGTGAGCATCTTCTGGCTGACGCCGGCGATGCGGCGGGCGAGCTCGCTGTGCCGCTGCGGGCCACTGGCGAGCGCCGCGACCACCAGCGCCGCCCATTTGTCGGTGAGCGTGCTCAACAGTTCCCGAGTCGGGCAGCCCGCCAGGAACGCGTCATAGTCGCGTTTGGCCTGCTCTCGTCGTTGCCCGGCGGTCGTCGTCGCCATGTGCCACCCCTTCCGGTGCCCTAGGCACTTCCAGGTACCTACTTCCTCACGGTGCCCAAGGATACCTACCGTAATGACGACCATGACGTTCAGCGGAGGGTACGGCGATGCGCGCAGTCAGCTATGCACAGTTCGGAGGGCCGGAGGTTCTGCACGTGGTGGCGGACATGCCGGTGCCGGAGCCGGGGCCGGGGCAGGTGCGAGTACGGGTCGCCGCGTCCGCCGTGCACCCGGTTGACCTCATGATTCGCGCCGGTCGATTCCCGGCACCACTGCCGGCCGGGCTGCCGTACGTACCCGGTTGGGACGTGGCAGGCACGGTCGACGCGGTGGGTCGTTCCGTCGGAGATTTCACTGTGGATAACGATGTCATCGGCGTCTCACCCTGGCTGCGCACCACCCTCGGTGCCCACGCGGAGTATGTGGTCCTCGATGCCGCATGGCTGACCGCCGCGCCCGTCGGGGTTCCTGCCAGCGAGGCCGCGACCCTGCCGACCAACGGCCTCGCCGCCGCCCAGGCCCTCGACCTGCTCGCGCTCCCGACGGGCTCGTCCGTGCTCGTCACCGGCGCCGCGGGACAGGTCGGCGGGTTCACCCTGGCGCTGGCCCGAGTCGCCGGCCTGCACGCCACAGGAATAGCGGGGGCTGAGGACCGCGAGTTCGTCGAGTCGCAGGGTGCGGCGTTCGTGCCGCGCTCGGACGATCCGATCGCGGCAGCGGCGGACAGGTTCGACGCGGTTGTCGACCTGGCGCTGATCGGCTCGTCACTGATGGAACTCGTCAGGGACGGCGGCGGTTACGTGGCCGCCTCACCCCCGCTGCGCCCGGAGCCGGTGAGGGGAATCCGGACGTTCGCACTGGACGTGCTGCCGGACAGCGCCCGGCTAGGCGAACTGGTGAAATTGGTAGAAGGCGGTGACATCCCGCTACGGGTCGCCGGTGTTTACTCTTTCGCCGACGCGGCAGCGGCCCACAACCGGCTGGCCCAAGGCGGCGTGCGAGGCGGCGTAGTGATCGTTCCCTAATCTGCCGCACTGGATCACCGCCCCAACACGCACTCTCCTGCCGCCGACCGCGCGCTACCGAGTGTCACGGCCAGTGGATCGTGCCGGCATCCGGTCGTGCCGAGAAGCGGACGCGTGGACTGCGCACGAGGGCGTCATGGCGGGTTCGACTCCGGAGCACTACGAGCACTACGTGCGAATGTCGCGCGGTTGAGGGGAGGTTTCACCGCGGTCCGTTACAGCGCCGTCCATCACGGCGAAGCGGAGCACGAGTGGACCACGACGTCCCAGCGCCCACACGGTGAGCGCGAAGCAGCAGAGCGCCGTTCCCGTGATCGTGACCGCTGTCCAGCCGCCCGCGGACCAGAGCGTGGTCGCGGCGGCGGAGCCGATAGCAGCGCCGATGAAGTTGCCGGCGGCTAGCGCCGTGTTGAGCCGGCTGCGGGCCTCGGGGGAGAGGGCGAACAGCCGCGCCCGGTTGAGGAGGGCCTGCGCCTGGAGCGCAACATCGATCATGATGATCGCGATGATGATAAGTACGACGGACCGGCCGGCGAACGCCGCGACGACGAAGGCGCCGATGGCCAGTACCCAGGCCGCGCCGGTGGCCGGAAGCGACCAACCGCGGTCGTGCAGACGACCGCCGTGCAGGCCGGAAAGGACACCGGCGAGGCCAGCCAACCCGAACAACCCGATCACCGCTATCGGGTACCGGAACGGTGGGCCGCTGAGCAGGAACGTCAGCGCCGTCCAGAACAGCGAGAACGCGGCGAACCCGGTGGCGGCCAGGACCAGCGTCCACCGGGCCGCCCGCTCGCGCATGACCACCGCGCCGACCGAGGCGATGAGCTGCGGGTACGGCATGCGCGTCCGCGGTGCCAGCGGTGGAATCGCGCGATAGAGCAGGACCGCGAGCAGGACGGCGACGACCGCGGCGAGGGCGAAGATCGCACGCCACCCGGCGGCGCCGGCGACGAACCCGCTGATCGTGCGGGAGGCCAAGATACCGGTGAGGGTCCCGGACCCGACGACGCCGACGATCCGACCGCGGTGGGCGTCGCCGGCCAGGTCCCCGGCGAGCGGCGTGAGGACCTGCCCGGAGATCGTCGTCACGCCGAGCACGCCCAGTGCGAGGAGGAGTACGCCGATCGACGGCGCCAGCGCGCACAGCAGCAGTGCGGCGGCCGAGGTCAGCAGCATCACCGGGACGAACCGGCGGCGGTCCAGGACGTCGCCGAGAGGCACGAGCAGCAGCACGCCGACGGCGTACCCGACCTGCGTCGCGGTGACGAGCCAGCCGGCCGTCGCGGTCGCGGCGCGTAGATCGCCTGCGATGAAGCTGAGCAGCGGCTGCGCCCAGTACAGGTTGCCGATGGCCGCTCCCGCCGCCAACGCGAACAGGAACGTCAGCCGGCGGCTCATCTCCGACGGCGGTGCCATGCGGGGTGCTGCCACCCTGCCACGCTAAGGCGCGGGATCAAGGCGTGGGGCCCAGCGAGGGCCTGAGCGTGGCAGGGCCGCATCCGCCGGGATGTCCAGTGTTCACCTTCCCGGAAAACGGTACTGATCCTCACGCCCAGGCCAAAGCCATCGCGCACCGGCTCGGCCACGAAGACAAGATCGGGTCAGCGGCGTCGTTGATGAGGTCGGTGGACCGATAGCGGTTTCAGATCTCATTGATCTTGACAGGTTCCGAGCTGAAGCCACAATCATGCGATGGGCGGGCTCATGCATTGGGTGCGGATTGCTGCGGGTGTCACCGGACGTGGCGTGAGTCCTGACCGGCTGCGCGCGGCGGTCGCCGGTCGTACTGTCCTCGTGACCGGCGCGTCTGAGGGGATCGGCGCGGTGACTGCCCGCCGGCTGGCCGCGGCGGGCGCCGTTGTACTTCTTGTGGCACGCACGGCCTCGCGGCTGGAGCAGGTTCGGGACGAGATCGTCGCGGGCGGCGGCGTGGCGTACGTTCACCCCGCTGACCTCTCAGTACCCGCGGAGGCCGCCGCGCTGGCGGAGGAGTTGCTGACGCGGTACCGCCGGATCGATGTGGTGGTCAACAATGCCGGGCGGTCGATCCGCCGTGCGGTGGCCGACACCGCCGACCGGTTCCACGACCTCGAACGCACGATCAACCTGAATTACCTGGGGCCGGCGCAACTGCTGCTGGTGCTGCTGTCCGGCATGCGGACCACCGGCGGTGGGCACGTCGTGAACGTCTCGACGGCCGGACTCGCCATCAACGCCCCGCACTGGTCGGCGTACCACGCCTCGAAGGCGGCGTTCGACACGTGGCTGCGCACTGCCGCCGCGGAGCTGCGGCATGACGACGTCACCGTCAGCACCGTGTACTGCAACCTGGTGCGTACCCGGATGCTTGCACCTACCGCGCACTACCGGCGTGCGCCGGCGATGTCGGCCGACGAGGCGGCGGGCATCGTGTGCCGCGCCGTCGCGCGCCCGCGGATCTGGTGGCCATGGTGGGCTCGGCTCGGCTCGGCGGCGGCGGCGGCCACGCTGCCCCGCGCGGTGGAGCGGGCGCTCGCCGCGGGGCTACAGGTGGTGGCGGCGACCGAACCGGTACGGGTCATGGTCGGCGCGGGCCTTCTGCGGCCGGGCCGGCTGGTGCGGTTGGCGCGGGCTGGCCGCCGCCACGGGCGTACCCTCGCCACGGCGGTCGCCGCCGGGTCGCCGACGGCGGTCGCCGTGATCGATGAGGACGGACCGGCCACGTACGCGGAACTCGACGCGGCCGCCGGCAGGTGCGCGGCGGCGGCCCAGGCGACCCTCGGCGTACAGCCCGGTGACCGGGTGGGCCTCGCCTGCCGCGACCACCGCGGCTTCGTCGCGGCAGCGGCCGGCCTAGCCCGCGCCGGCGCTGACGTGCTGCTGCTGCCCCCGGACCTGCCCGCCGACCGGCTAACCGACCTGGTGACCCGGGAACGCCTGGTCGCATTGGTACACGAGTCGGGCGCGCCGGCGTGCCCGGTGCCCGCCGTGCCGATATCCGTGCTGTTGGCTGGCGACCCGGCGACGTATCCGCCCCGAGGGCGCGGCAAGGGCCGGATGTCGGTGCTCACGTCCGGCACCACCGGCACCCCTCGCAGCGTGTCCCGACCCCTGCCGGTGCGCATGCTCCTCGGCCCGGCCATCACCCACCTGCGGCTCACCCCGGTCCGCCCTGGGGAACCGATCGCCGTCGCCGCACCGATCCACCACGGCTACGGGCTGACGTACCTCTCGGCCGGCCTGACCCTCGGCAGCCCGGTGGTGCTGGTCAGCGGCCGCGACCCGCAGGACATCCTCGACGCGGTTGAGGAGCACCGCGCCCGGTTGCTCGTCGCACTGCCCATCCAACTGCGGCGCATGTGCGACCTACCCGTGACCGATCGCCCCCCGCTCCGCCACCTGCGGGCGGTGATCAGCGGCGCCGCCCCTCTACCGGCCGAACTCGGCGAGCGGCTGCGCGGACTCTTCGGCGACCGCGTCTTCAACATGTACGCGACGACCGAGGCAGGCTGGGCCGCGATGGCCACGCCTACCGACCTGCGAGCCGCGCCCGGCACCGTCGGCCGGTCACCGCGAGGCGTACGACTGCGGGTCGTCGACGGCGCTGGCGCGCCCCTCCCACCCGGCCACGTCGGTGAGGTACAGGTCAGCGGATGGCAGCCGGGCAGAGTCTGGCTCGCCACTGGTGACCTCGGCCACCTCGACCTGGTGGGCCGGCTCCTGCTGGACGGCCGGATCGACGACATGATCGTCTCCGGTGGACAGAACGTGTACCCCGCCCCCGTCGCCGCCGTGATCACCAGCCACCCCGACGTAGCAGACGCCGTGCTGCGGCCGGTACCCGACGAGGGGTTCGGCCAGCGCCTGCTGGCCACGGTCGAGGTGCATACAGATCGCACGTTGACCGAGGCCAGCCTCCGCGAGTGGCTACGGCACCGGCTCACCCGCGCCGAACTGCCCCGTGACATCGTCATCGTCACGACGTTGCCCCGCTCGGCCACTGGCAAGCCGACCCGGGACCGGTAACCAAGTACCCGCCCGGGTCCGACACCGTGACCATCAACGGCCGGGACGACGACGGCCGCGACCTGCGGCTGGGCCATCCCGAGTGACGCCAGCCGGGCCAGGTCACGCCCCGTGAAGTCCCTGATCGATGACCGTCGGGACCGTCAGTGGTGCAGCAGCGCTGGTAGTGGCTCGAGCCCGGGCTGCCCTGGGTCGGCGGGGGCCCGCCGACCAAGGCCACCGGTCAGCGGCGGCCGGTGGCCAGGGCAACGAGGAACTGTCCGCCGCCTGCGTCGACGCTCGCGGTCACCGGCAGTCCGGGCACCAGCCGGGAGAACCGGTCGACCAGCCAGTCCGCCGCCTCCTGGGCGTCCTTCTTGCTCGGACAGCGGGCGACCAGCTCGCGGCCGCCCTTGCGTTCGAGTCGCTCGGCGACGGTGATCAATGGCGCAGGCTCCACCACGTGCAGACGGTCCGGCCAGGCGATGATCACCTTGACAGCGCCCTTGCGGGTGTTGCACGCACGGTGCGCAAGTCGTTCGGCGACCTTGGCCTTCTTGTCGGCGGTGCGGCTGTCGACGCTGGGACCACGCGGGTCGTTCACCGACATGTCGGCGTCGACCGGCTCGTCGCACACCCAGCATCGCCAACTGTCACGCCTCGCGACGTCATCGAGGAGACTCATCCGAGCAAACTAGCCTGTCAGCCCCCCGGCCAACGACAGCCCCGGCCGCGGCGAGCGCCGCCAGTCCGTAAAGGGGTGCAAGGAATTCGCTCTCCTGCGCCGTCCGCCTTGAATCGCGGTGCGATATCGCACCGCCGATGGCAGCTGTTGACGGTGAGCTGCACCAAGTCTGGATCTCTGGCCTGGTCGCCACCGACGTACTGCCGCTGTTGGTGAACGCATGTTCCGCAGCGTGCGTGGCGGCACTGCCGCAGCCGCACCCCGGCTACCATCCGACGCCGCACACCGGCAGCCCACACATCCTTCAGCCAGCTGCGAGGGGTTGAGGCGACAAGTACACCTGCGCGCACGACTGACGATGAGTGGATGCCCGGCGGTTTGTCCGTCATGCGACCGCAGGCGAGGTCTTCCCGGCAGGGCAGCCGTGTCCGTCTGCGTAGGATCGCCTGCTGACAGAAGAGGACCGAACACTGCCGGCCGTCGTCGAAGAAGCACACGCATCGGGGTTCTTCGAGGACCACGATGGCCACGACTTCCAGCCGGACGCCATGTTCATGGGGTCCGCCGGGACCACCGAGTGGTGGCGTCACTGGACCGGCGACTCAGCCGCCGACGCCCCACCGTTTCGGGTCTTCGGGCGCGACGGGTCCGGCGGGTTGGCTGCCTTCTGGATCCGTGCGCCGGGAGCCGCAATCGAAACACAACCCATCGTGTTCCTCGGTTCGGAGGGCGAACTGCACGTCATCGCCCGAGACCTGGGTGACTACCTCTGGCTGCTGGCGAGCGGCGTTGGACCCTTGGAGACCGTCGACGGCCTTCACCGCGTACCCGAGCCCGTCCCGGAGCTCGTCGCCCTTGCTCAGCGATACACCGACACTGCGCCACGGACCGTTGCGGCACTGATCGCCGCCGCCGATACCGAGCTACCCGCGTTGACAGCGCTCGTCAATTCCGCAACCAAGTAGGCACGGGGGATCCGTACGACTGGCGCACCCTCACCGATCTGCCTCCGCCCGACGTCCGAATCTGCCGCTTAGAGGCGTTGCCGGTGCCGCGACGGTGACACACCGTCTATGTTCGCTGGCATGACTGGCCAGATCACGGCAGGGCAGTTCCACGAGGCCGACGGCGTCGAGGACTGGCGCTCCCTATACCATGTGGTCTCGGCCTACTTCAAGACCGGCTCGCTTGCCAAAGGCATCGCGCTCGTCGATGAAATCGGCCGGCTCGCCGACGAAACTGAACAGCGCTACCTCAACATCGACCTGCGCGACGCCGGCGTCACCGTATCCCTCGGGCAGCGCGACATAGCTCTGGCCCGACGTATCTCGGCCGCCGCCAGGGATCTGGACATCTCGGCTGACCCGGCTGCCGTGCAGCTCATCAACGTCACCCTCGACGCACTCGTCGGAACGGAAGTGCTGCCGTTCTGGCGCGCGGTGCTGGGCTACCGCCAGATCGGCGAGGATTACCTGTTTGACCCGTCGCGCCGTGGCCCGGGCTTTGGGTTGCAGCGAATGGATACCACGCGTCTACAACGCAACCGCATGCATCTCGATGTCGCCGTCCCGCACGATCAGGCGCACGCCCGCATAGCCGCCGCCCTGGCCGCGGGCGGCCGACTGGTCTCCGATGCACACGCGCCCATGTGGTGGGTCCTGGCCGACGCCGAGGGCAACGAGGCGTGCGTCGCCACCTGGCTTGGACGCGGATAACAGGCCGCCCCGCACACTCTCATGCCGCTGACAATGCGCGGCGTTCGTGAGCGCGCCCCCCAAATCGACCGATGCGGCGTCGGGAGCCAGCGCTGGTGCCAGCCGAGGCCCTGGGGTCGGCAGCTCACGATCCATCGGCGGTCGGGGGCCGTGGTGCGAGCCCGGAGGGGCGACCGGGGCGTGCCCGGCGGGTTAACCCGGGAGTACGCGTGTAGTCGCCGGCGGCGCGAGCTGCGGGCGTAGCCGTGGGTGCGTCGGTGGCGGCAGGTGGTCGAGATTCACGGGGAGTTCGGGCGGCGTTGCCGGGCACCATGATCAACGTTCGTGGTCGGGGGGCGTACTGAGCCTGGAGCATCATCGATCTGAGGAGCAACCCCATGCAACAAGGCCCGAGTCGGCGCCGATTCCTTCAGAACGCCGGCCTGGTCGGTGCCGGTCTGGTCGGCGCCGGCACCGTCGGGGCCCAGGCCCCCGCGTCGGCGAGCGCGCACGGCGGCGGCGGTCGGCCCGACCCCGACCTGCCCCATTTCACGCTCGCCGTCATCCCGGACACGCAGTACCTCTTCGACACCGACCGCGGTGACCCGGCGCCGTTGGCGGCGAGTCTGCGCTGGATCATCGACAACCAGGCGCAGCGGAACATCGTCTTCACCGCCCACCTCGGCGACATCGTCGAGAACGCGCGCGCCGACGAACTCGCCGCCGCCGGCAAGGTGTTCGAGACCTTCGACCGTCAACGGATGCCGTACAGCGTGCTCGCCGGCAATCACGACATCAACTCGTCCACGACCGACCAGCGAGGGCCGAGCCCCTACCTCGACGTGTTCGGGCCAGAGCGGTTCCGGAAGCTGCCGACGTACGGCGGAGCGACCAAGGACGGCTACAACACGTACCACGTCTTCACCGCCGCGGGGCGGCAGTGGCTGCTGCTAGCGCTCGACTGGCGTCCGTCGGACGCCGGTCTCGCCTGGGCGAAGTCGGTCCTGGCCGCGCATCCGCACATCCCGGTCATCCTCACCACCCACGACATGGTGTACGCGGACGACACCGCAGCGGCGACGCTCTCCGGGCACGGTCAGCGGCTCTGGGACGAACTCGTCGCGGAGAGCGACCAGATCTTCCTCACCCTCAACGGGCACTACTGGCCGCCCGGCCGGACCGTGCTGCGCAACGCCGCCGGGCACGACGTGCACCTGCACATCACCAACTACCAGGACCGCTACTACGGCGGCAGCGCGATGATCCGGCTCTACCAGTTCGACCTGGCACGCAACACGATCGACGTGGAGACCTTCTCGCCGTGGATCCTCGGGCAGCGGCCCGAGCAGCGCAACGTCCTGGAGCAGCGCGAGATGGAGCTGACCGGCGCAACCAACCGGTTCAGCATCGGGGTCGACTTCGCGGCGCGGTTCGCAGGCTTCGACCCGGTGCCGCCTCGTGCGCCCCGCAACCCGGCCACCATGCTGGTCCCGGGCACGCTCGCCTACTGGCGGTTCGACAAGGGGCGCGGCGACGGCGTCGCAGTGCCGGACGGCGGCCGGATCGAGGATCTCTCCGGGCGCGGGAACCATCTCACCCGGGCCACCCTCGCCGGTAGCGGGCCGGAGGCGCTGCGCTGGTCCGGAGAGCACCACCCCGACCAGCCGGCTCACGCCAGCCTCCGCTTCGACGGTGCCAAGAAGCCGGCGCGCGGCGCGTACCTACGGACCGTCGACGGCGCCCCGCTCAACGCCGAGACCTTCCGCGACGGCTACACCATCGAAGCGTTCGTCAAGCTGCCCGCCGACGTTCGGGCGAGCAACCACGCGTGGATGAGCATCCTGAGCCGCTTCGGCGCCGGCCGGGACGCGGGCAAGACCGGCGGCGACCCGTCGGAGCCGATCGCCACGCTGAGCCTGTCGGACGGCATGGCGTTGCAGTGGGCCGTCTTCCCGCTCAACCAGAACGACATCTCCAGCAACTGGGGCCACGAGATGCCCGCCGACGAGTGGTTCCACGTCGCGGTGGTCAACGACGGGAAGACCACCACCTTGTACGTCGACGGCGCCGAACTGCTGCGCAACCCGTCCACCCCGGCGGTCGGCCTGGCCACGTCGAACGAGCCGTGGCTGGTCGGGGCGTACCACTACGACCGGATCGTGGAGCAGGGCTTCTACGGCTGGATCGGTGACATGCGGGTGGTGAACCGTCCGCTGCCGGTGAGCCGGTTCATGCGGGCCTGACGGTGGAGGTGGCGTGGGGTGGGCCGGGCGGTCCGGCACCGGTCCACGCCACCTCCGTGCGTCTTGGCGCCGACGGCGTAGCACCTGTCGCTGGGCCTGGAACGGGCTCAATCGGAGACGGCGGAGGAGCCTTCCAGCGACGCATCCGTCGGTGCCGGCGGGTTGAACCGGGAGCAGGCGCGCACTTGCCAGCGAGGCGCGCTGGCCTGTTCGATCTCCACGACGTGGTCGATCTCGAATTCGACCATCCGGCCGTGCACCGGGGAACCGGCTCGCTCGCTCCGGGTCCCAGTTGATCCGCCCGGTTCCGTTGAGCTACAGGGTGCGGCCGGTTTCCCAGTCGGGGTGGACGAGCCCGGTTCGGGAATCGAGCTGCATGCCGCCGAGGCTCATGAAGAAGGAGTTGCCGACGTAGTCCGGCCAGCTGATCGTCCCCTCGTCGAGGACGGTGACGAATCGGGCTGTCCGCCGCGGGACCTACCGGCGGAAACGTCGTGCAGAGCACTCTCGGTCGGATCGACGGCCCGCGATCGTTCCCAGGTCGTCGCGCCAGAATTTCGTCCCGGCTGTCGATCTGCCACCCTCCGGGCTCGTCGTAGGGTAGAGGCCACCACAGAGGGGCCGGCACACGATGGGGCTATGAGAAATGGCGAAGTACCTGATTCTCATCTTTGGCGACGCCCAGCAGTGGAACGCGATGACTGATGAGGAGTGGAAGGCGAACCACGCCGCCCACGAAGCGTTCGCCGCCAAAGCAGGCTCACGGATCATCGACGGACAGCAGTTGGAGCCGGTGCCCACGGCGACCTCGCTGCGCTCGGACGCGTCCGGCCAGATCCACACGACGGATGGGCCGTTCCTGGAAACTAAGGAAGCGCTGGGCGGTTACTACCTGCTCGAGGCGGCCGACCTGGACGAGGTTCTGTCGATGGTGACGCTGCTACGCGAGGTGCACCAGACGCACAGCGGTGTGGAGATCCGCCCGGTGGTCGACCGCGGATGACGTGGTGAGGCACGGATGAACGATGACGTCCTCGCGGCGGTGGCGCAGGCGCACCGCCGCGACTGGGCCCAGGTGCTCGCCACCACTGCCCATCTGACCCGTGACCTCGACCTCGCCGAGGAATGCACCCAGGACGCTTTCGCCCAGGCCCTGGAGACCTGGGCAGAGACCGGCATTCCCGAGCGACCGGGCGCCTGGCTCACCACCATCGCGCGCAACCGGGCCCGCGATGTCCTGCGCCGCGAGTCGGTGTTCCGTCGCAAGATGCCGTTACTCGTTCGGGACGAGGCGGTGCCGGGCCCCGAGGACGGTCTGGTCGACGACCGGCTGCGGCTCATCTTCACGTGCTGCCACCCTGCGTTGTCCAGGGAGGCGCAGGCCGCCCTGACCCTGCGCCTGGTGTGCGGGCTGTCCACGCCTGAGGTGGCCCGCGCGTTCCTGGTGCAGCCGGCCACCATGGCCGCGCGTGTCACCCGGGCCAAGAAGAAGATCGCCACGGCACGCATCCCATACCGGGTACCGGGCCCGGACCAACTCGAGGAGCGGGTCAGCGCCGTCCTCGAGGTCGTTCATCTCATCTTCACCACCGGTCACACGGCACCGCTCGGCGCTCACCTGGTCCGCCGGGACCTGGTGGACAGCGCGATCAGGTTGGCCCGCATGTTGCATCTGCTCATGCCGACCGACGCCGAGATCAGCGGCCTGCTCGCGCTGTTAGTGCTCATAGCGTCGCGTCTGGACACCCGCGTGTCCGACGACGGGCGCCTGGTGCTCTTGTCTGAGCAGGACCGCTCACGCTGGGACAGGCAGCTCATCGCCGAAGGCCAGTCGTTGTTGACCGATGCGTTGCGCCGACGGCCACCCACACGGTACGCCCTGGAGGCTGCGATAGCGGCCGTGCACGCCGAGGCGCCGACATGGCAGGACACCGATTGGACAGAAGTTGTCGGCCTCTACGATGCCCTGTTCCGGCTGTGGCCTTCGCCTGTGGTCGATCTCAATCGGGCAGTCGCGATCGGCCTGCGCGACGGACCAAGGGCCGGACTCGACGCGCTGACGCCGTTGCTCGCCGATCCGGCCCTGGCCACGTACGGATATCTCAGTGCCGCCCGCGCCGACTTCCTGCGCCAGTTGGGGCAGTGGCCGCAGGCCGCGACGGCCTACGAAGAGGCGCTGACCCTCACCGACAACAGCGTCGAGCGGGTCTTCCTCACTGAGCGGTTGACCGAACTGCAGCAGTATCTGTGATCGTCAGCATTCCACGGACGGTCTTGGAGTACCCGTCGATGCCATAGTGGCCACGGCGGCTAGGCGTGTCTACCGATCTTGTAGTGGTTGACTTCGATGGCGACGGCATCCTGATCGCGCTCTGTCGAGGTGGACCCGCTCAGGACATCCGCGACTACCCCGCCGGGCCATGGGTCATGAACCGGTGGCTGACCCACGTTGGTCAGTCGCCGCCTACCCTCGCGCGGATCTGGGTAGTCGGAACAATGCGTGGCGGCCGTTGTCGTCCCAGAAGCCGGTCTCGGTGCCGGTGGCGAGCAGGGTGGCGTTGAGTGCCTCGCGTTCGGCTCGGGTGGGGACGGCAGGGTGAGGTGCCGGGTCGGTCACGCTGCGGTCTTTCCGCAGCGCGTTCTCAGTCTGCGGGTGCCGGTTCGGCGGGCCGGGCCGTGAAGAAGCGGATGATGTCTTCCGCTGCGGTTGGGGACAGCATCATCGCCTGGACTCGTGCGGACATTTCGGCGATCGGATGAATCCTGGTGAACATCGCCTCTTCGTACGTCCGGATCGCCGAGTCAGGGTCGGCGGGGTTGGCGGCGAGTCGGCTGGCGAGTTCGGCGGCGTCGAGCATGGCCTGGTTGGCGCCCTCGCCGACCGGCGGCATGAGGTGCGCGGCGTCGCCGATGAGGGTGACGCCCGGCCGGCTGGACCAGCGCGTACTGATGGGCATCGCTTCGATCGGGCGCGGCGTCGGCGCGCTGTCGCCGGCCTCGATGAGTGCGGTGAGGCGTGGGTCCCAGCCAGCGAACATGTCCAGCAGAGCGCGCTTAATACGGTATGTGTCGATGGGGCGATCGTCTGCGCGCAGCGAGATCCCGACACGTAGGCGGCCGTCGCCGAGGCGTTGCGCTGCCAGGATCTGGTTCACGCCGACGCACCACAGGTTCCCGGGGCCAACCAGCTCGGCGAGATCGGGATGGCGCCGGTCGACGTCTTCGATGTTCAGCTCTACGAGTGTGGCCACATAGGACAGTTGGACGTCGGTCAGCAGCGACCGGACGACTGAGCGCGCGCCGTCCGCGCCGATGAGGATGTCGCAGCCGGTTCGGTGGCCGCCATCGAACGTCAGTTCCCAGCCCCCGTCAGGTCGCGGGGGCGCCGCGAGGCTTTGGGCGCCCTCAACGCCTTCATCATCGGAGCGGTCCGCAGAGAGGTCACCGAGCGACGCACCGCCCGTTCCACCGGCACCGATGAGGCCGCCTGGCAGGCCAGCCTCGGCCCCTACCTCACACGCATGTTGAAAACCGGCCGATACCCCACCGTCGCCCGGCTCGTCATCGACGGCGCCCACCTCAATGCCGAGGAAACCTTCAACCACAACCTGACCACCGTCTTGGACGGCATCACCAGCCGACCCCCCACGTGACCTACCGCTCTGAGGCCAGCGGCCGGCTGGAAGCCGATGCACCTTGATCAGATATCCGGATCTGCCGCCGATCGCGCGTCACAGTACGTGACGAGAGAGCGGCAGCGTACGGCGCGCGGTCGTGGCGATGACAGTGCATTGCCAAGTCGTCGACGACAAGTCTTGACGGCTCGACTGGGTTGGTCAGACCCCGCTCGCCTGGATGTCAGGAAGGGCAACGGCGGTGCCGGTCACCGCGATCCCGGTTCCGGGTTGGGCGGGGATCTCGATCGTGAGCAGGCTTGGACGGCCCATGTCCTGGCCCTGGTGCACGGTGACCGTCGCGGGCGGCGCCACCAGGCGCATCTCGCGCAGATAGCCACCCAACGCCGCGGCCGCCGCACCGGTCGCGGCGTCCTCGACAACACCACCGGGTGGGAACGGGTTACGCGCGTGGAATACCAGCGCGGACTCGCGGTAGACCAGGTCGATGGTTGTCCAGTCGCGCTGGGCCATCAGGCTGGCCAACGCCGCTATGTCGTAGTCCAGGCTGGCCAGGCGTTGCCGGCTCGCGGCGGCCACGATGGGATGCCACGCCCCGGCGAAGGCGATCCGCGGCGGCAGCGTCGCGTCGAGGTCGCCCGGCGTCCAGTGCAGCGCTTCGAGCAGCGCCGCAAGGTCGCCGGCGGAGATAGGTTTGCTTTGCGGTTCGACGCTGATCAGCGTGGCGGTGCTAGGCCGTGTTTCATAGCTCGGTTCAGAGCCATTCGTTGATCGCGGCGACGTGGAGTGTGGCCTGGTAGCGCACAGCGAGTTTGTCGAATCTGGTGGCCATGGCTCGGTGGCGTTTGAGCTGGTTGATGCCGCACTCGACGGCGTGACGCTGGCGGTAGGCGATGGGGTCGAAGGTCGGTGGCCGGCCGCCCTTCGCACCTTTCCTGCGCCGGCTGGCGGCCTGGTCGATCTTGATCGGGATGGTGGCCGGGATGCCACGTCGGCGTAGTTCCGCCCGGTTGCCGCGTGAGCTGTATGCCTTGTCCGCCAAGACCCGATCGGGTCGGGTGCGGGGTCGGCCGCCGCCGAGCCGGGGGACCCGGATGCAGGCCAGGACCCGGCTGAACTGCGGGCTGTCGCCGCGCTGCCCGCCGGTCACCAGCATCGCCAGGGGTTTGCGGCCCTGCTCGCAGGCCAGGTGCACCTTCGTGGTCCAGCCGCCCCGCGACCGGCCCAATGCGTGATCAGCGGGCTCGTCCTCGACTCCGCCGGGTGGTTCCTTCTGCCGCTCGGGTTGGGTGCGGGCGCCTGCGGCGTGCTGATGCGCCCGCGCGATGGTCGAGTCGACGCTGACATCCCAGCCGATCAGACCGGCCGCGTCGGCGCGGGTTTGCAGCCCGGCGACGATCCGCTGCCACACCCCGGCGCGTTGCCAGCGACGGAACAGTCCGTAGACCGTCTGCCAAGGTCCGTAGCACTGCGGCACGTCCCGCCATGGCGAGCCCACCCGCACCCGCCACCGGATCCCATCAATGAGCTGCCGTTTACTCCACTTCGGCGGCCGACCCGGCCTCTTACCCCTGGGCAGCAGCGGCACAAGCGCCGCCCACTGAGCGTCGGTCAGGTCGTGCCGCCTCGTCACCGGTATGGTGGCCACGAGGTCTCCGGTTTCAGGTTCTGCTTGGTCGCTGAACCATCTACCGGAGACCTCACTGCGTATCGATCACCGACACGCCACAACCCTGATCAAGGTCGACCGCCAGCCCCCGCTATGAAACACGGCCTAGTGCCGTCCGCCTGCACCTTGGTGGAGACCTCGACCAGGCCGGCGCGGGTGTCCAGATACAGAACTCCCGGACCGTGCCGCTCGGCGTAGGCAACTGCCGACGCGATGGTCGCGTGGCCGCAGAACGGGACCTCTGCCTTCGGGCTGAAATAGCGCACCTTGAAATGCCCATTCCCGCCAGGCACGAGGAACGCCGTTTCGGAGTACCCGACATCGGCCGCCACCCGCTGCATCTCCGCGTCGCCGAGCCCGGTGGCATCCAGCACAACACCAGCCGGGTTGCCGCCGGCTGGATCGGCACTGAACGCGGCGTACCGCAGGATCTCCATGATCACGATCATAGGGTGGCGCCTCACCAAATTCGAGTGCCAATCCACCCGTCACGCCGCAAGAGCAGCCCGTCACCCGGCATCCGCACATGCCGCTGACAGCGCGTCGGAGACGACCGGATCTGCCGAGAACCGGGCTGACGCGCCGCTACCGTCGCGTCCAACGATCATTGGCGCCATCGCCCCGATCGATGACGGCGTGCGTGACGACAGAGACGTGATCATCCACCAGCTGCCGTAGCTCGACGACGGGGAGCAATGATCAGAACCTGTGGATGGTCCTCGCCGCTGACAAGGGTCACGATCGTCGTCTCACAAGACCCGCTTGATTCCTCTCGGCATGACGCATGCTGTTATGGGTATATGATGGTTGCCATGGCACGAGCAGCGACGACGTCGGACGTCTTCAACGCGATCGCTGAGCCGCAGCGCCGAGAGATCCTGGTACTGCTGCGGGCGGGTGAGCGGTCGGTGACCGAGTTGGCGCAGGAGCTGGGGATGACCCAGCCGGGGGCGTCCAAACACCTGCGGGTGCTCCGGGAGGTCGGGCTGGTGCGGGACCGCAAGGCAGGCAAGCAGCGCCTGTACGGCCTTGACGCCCGCGGGCTGCGACCGGTTCACGAGTGGATCGGCGGGTTCGAGCGGTTCTGGAACGAGAGCTTCGACCGGCTGGACGCGTACGTGCAGGACCTCAAGCAGGCAAGGCAGGAGGAGTAGCTGATGAGCGCGACGGGACGAGTAGCGCCGGCGCAGTCCGCGACGGCCGACCGCGAGATCGTGATCTCGCGGGTCATCAATGCCCCACGGGAGCTGGTGTTCGAGGCGTTCACCGAGGTGCGGCACCTGTCGCGGTGGTGGGGACCGGAGGGGTTCACCACCACCACGCGGGCGTTCGAGTTCCGCGTCGGCGGGGAGTGGGACTTCGTGATGCACGGACCGGACGGGACGGACTACCAGGAGTGGATCTCCTGGAACGAGATCGCCCCGCCGGAGCGGATCGCGCTACTGCACGGTGAGTCCCGCGGCGACCCGAACGCCTTCGAGTCGGTCTTGACGTTCGCGCCCGACGGTGTGGCGACCCGGATCGAGATGCGCACGGTTTTCCCCACCAAGGAGCTGCGCGACGAGGCGGTCGAGAAGTACCACGCGATCGAGGGCGGCCAGCAGACCCTGAGCAACCTGGCGGCCTACGTCACCGAGATCGTTCGGAAGGGAGTTGAGGGCTGATGGCCGGGAAGGTGTTCTTCAGCGTGTCGATGTCGCTGGACGGGTTCATCGCGCCCGAGTCCCTCGAGGACTTGATGGGGCAGCAGTGGATGGAACTGCAGCAGTGGATCTTCCCGCAGCGGTTCATCCGGGAGAACCTGAAGCTCGGCGAGGGCGGCGCGGAGGGGCGCGACAACGACATCGTGCGGGAGACGTTCGAGCGCGCCGGCGCGAGCGTGATGGGCAAGCGCATGTTCGACGCCGGCGAGCAGGCGTGGCCGGAGGAGGCACCGTTCCACACGCCGGTCTTCGTCGTGACGCACGAGAAGCGTGACCCCTGGGAGCGGCCGGGCGGGACCACCTTCCACTTCGTCAACGACGGCATCGAGCCCGCGCTCGACCAGGCCCGCGAGGCCGCCGGCGACCGGGACGTCCGCATCGCGGGCGGCGGCGCAACGATCCTGGAGTACGTGAACGCCGGCCTGATCGACGAGTTCTCGATCGCGCTCTCACCCGTGCTGTTCGGCTCCGGAATCCGCCTGTTCGAGGGCGTGGACGCGGGCCGCGTGGCCCTGGAGCCAGTCCGCGCAGAGCCGACGCAACGGGTGACCCACCTGACCTACGCAGTCCGGGAGCGGTAACTGTCTCGACCTCAGCGCTCCCCGCCGAGGTCAGCAGCGCGGTGAGATCCCCGACGCTCTGAGCGTCAGGAAGGGCGAGCGTTCGGGCCGCGATCTCGGCCGCGCGCTCCTCCGGGAGGGACCTCACGGCGTTGTTGTGGAACTTCCTCGCCAGCTCCTCGTCGGACACGGGTTGCCGAGGCCGCCGCGGTTGACCTCGACGCGGGCCTCGAGTTCCTCGGCCGTGCGGGTGGTCACGCGCAGGACGGCGGGGAAGGCGTGCGAGAACGACGCGCTGCAGCGCTCGTCCTCGACGCAGCGCACCAGGGCGGCCACGGCGAGGCGGCGGGGGTCACGGGCGGCGGCGGCGCGGCGACCGTGTAGGGGCCGCTGAACGCCGCGTGGTACCCCGAGGCCGGCCGTGCCTTGGCCTCGGGTGGCTCGGCGATCGTGCGCAGGACGGGCTTGCGCCGCGACCATAACACCGAGAAAGAAGGCGCCAGCTCAGCCGTCAGGGTAGTGCGCAGGTCGCAGAAGCGTCCGCCTCAGCACGACGGCGCATTTCGCCACTCGGCGGACGCCAACGCATCCGGATTTGCCGCCGTCCGTACATGCTGACTGATCAAGAGCGGCCACGGTCGGTAGGTGGCCTGAGTCGAGCGGGCATCCTGAACTGCCGATGAGCGGTCGCCGCGACATGCGCATCCTGCGTGCGTCGGTCGGGCGCACGTGCTGTGCGGGTAGGACCGGGTGGAGGATTAGTGGGCAATCGCACCCGGCGACCTGAGGGACCTCTGAAGAGGTTGCTCGACCTCCGATGAGTTCCAGCACGGTCCCGGGTCTTAGGCACATCCACCCTCCGCGCGTGAATCTGGAGGCACCTTGAAGCTCCTGCTTACGTCAGGCGGCGTCACGAACCCAAGCATCCACTCGGCGCTCGTGCAGCTCCTCGGCAAGCCGATCGCCGAGTGCCACGCCCTCTGCGTCCCGACAGCACAATGGGGTCACCCGATGTGCGGTCCGAAATCGGTGCGGGGCTTCGTAGCCGCCGAGCCCGTGTTTCAGTACCTGTCCGGCCTGGGTTGGGCATCGCTCGGCGTCCTCGAGCTCACCGCACTGCCCACCATCGGCGCGGAGCGATGGGTCCCCTGGGTCCGGGAGGCCAACGTTCTCCTGGTCGACGGCGGCGACGCGACGTACCTGTGCCACTGGATGCGGGAGTCCGGGCTGGCCGATCTGCTGCCATCGCTGCCCGACACGGTCTGGGTGGGAGTGAGTGCCGGAAGCATGGTGATGACGCCCCGGATCGGAACGTACTTCGTCGAGTGGCCGTCCGCACCGGACGACCGCACCCTGGGAGTCGTCGACTTCTCGATCTTCCCGCACCTGGACGCTTTCCCAACAAACACCCTGGCCGACGCAGAGCGGTGGGCCGCCGAAATCGGTGTCCCGGCCTACGCCATCGACGAACAGACGGCCATCAAGGTCGTCGACGGCTCGGTCGAGGTGGTCTCCGAAGGGCAATGGAAGAAGTTCGGGTCATAGCCGCCCGGCATCCGTGACGTCGCGTCGTTGGACGTGACCCATCGACTTGCAGCATTTCCGAGAGCGCCTGCCCATGTCGCAGGTCGCGTGCGCTCTCGGATCTGCCGCCGACTGTGCGCGGATCTGCCGAGAAGAGTGCATCCCACCTCGAGGCGTTGCCACCGTTCCGGTACCCCTGGGGGTCACTCTTCAGCGTTCAGGGACGGACGGGCCGACTGTGCCGAGCGGTATGCGCGTGCGACCGTGGACGAAGTGGCGGCCAGCTGCGGACGGGACGGCAACCAGACGGTCTGAATGCCGAGTTGCTCGTTCATCGCAGCGAGCTGGTACTCATGGCGAAGGTCCGCAGCCGTACGTAGGCCGCGGACGATGACCGTGGCGCCGCGGCGCAGGCAGTAGGCGGTGGTCAGGCCGGTCCAGGTGTCCACCTCGACATCGCCCCAGGCTGCCGGCATGGCGTCGCGCACGCGTACGGCCCTGGTCGTGGCCTCGGCGGTTGGTCGCTTGTCGGCGTTCACCGCCAGCAACACGATGATCTGGTCGAACATCACCCGGGCACGGGCCACCAGGTCGCGGTGCCCCGCGGTGAATGGATCGAACGTACCGGGATAGACCGCCAACGAACCGCGTACCGGCACCACTCCACGATCCGACGTAGCCGTCACCGCGACTCCAACCACATGGCCACGATCATCCCAGCCGTACATCCGCGCCGACCACGCTCAGCGCCACCTCCGTGCTGCTCTTTCTGCGAACCGCCGCGCGCCCTGCCTCAAAGGCGCCCGCAACCATCTATTGGGTCGAGCTCGACGACCGCGTTTGGACCATCCGAACAGCGGCCGGTCAGGTGCATGTCGAGCCCGGCGAACCCAGCAGGGCAGACGCATGCCTCCGCGCTGACCCGGCCGCGCTCGACGCTGCCGTGTCCGACGGGAGCGTCGTCGCCGCAGGCGACCTGTCGGCTCTTCGCCGGCTCTTGCAGGCAGCCACCATCCCGTCTCCCGCCGCCGGGTAGCCACATCAACGACCACCGCACCGCACCCTCATGCCGCGATCCGCGCGCTACCCAGCGTTACGGTGAACCGGCGCGGTCGACGCTCGGACATGCCGATGAGCGGTCATTCGGTTGATCGCCTCGTGCCGCGATGACCTATCGTCGGCCGCCGTCGTCGTCGGCCTGCGAAAGCTCAATGGTGAGGTCGCCGGCGAACGAGCCGACGAGCATCCGCCGGTTGCCGACTGTAAAACGGACCTCGACGAGCTCACCGACCTGGTTGTGGCTGGGTACCACATCTGAGACTGGGCCGGTCATCTGATCGATCACCGATCGCGTCATCGCTTCGGGGGGCCAAAGGTAGTCGGGCATTTCGACTTGGGACCGGAGTTCGGCTACCAGTCGCCAATCGGTCCAGACCGTCAGCGTAAGCGACAGACCGTCGGTGAAGACCAGTTGGATCGCCTGGAGGTACCCGTCGGGCTCACATATCTGAGCGATCTCGATGACAGCGCGTGCTCGAACGTTGAGCGCATCCAGACCCTCGGCGAGTATGGCCATCGCTTTCCTTCCGCCAGACGCTGGTCCCAGGATTCCACGATCGCATGACAGCTCAGCGGTCAGACAGCCGCAGGGCAATGCGCTGATCTGCCGCGAGTCGCGCGGTTGTCGCCTCGCGATCATGTCAAGCGTCGTCCGAGGCCACGACGTCAAGCATCACCCGGCGCAGGACAGCCGGCTGCTGGCGTGTGATCCGACAACTGACTTGCGACACAACTCCGCCAACAGATGTGCGACAGGTTCCAGCGATCTAGGGGGCGGCAGGTTGGCCGCCGACGAAACGTCCTGTCATGCCGATGAGCGCGCAGTTGGTCAACGATCGGGCCGTCCGGGTCCGAGTTGGGCGGACGACCTCATACCTCGGAACTCCCCGGACCTCCTACTCT
>NZ_JBSFYP010000052.1:0-47940 GCF_053599835.1 Micromonospora sp. NPDC005163 | reverse complement strand
GGCCCAGTCTGCGACATCTTTGCCGAATATCCTGCACCTCAAATCGCACAGGAACTTGTAGACCTGCTCGAAGAGTTGGGTCAACCTGTCGCCCCGGCACTGATCGGCGAGCGGGATCCTCTACAGGTTCTCCGAATCACTGGCCGCTTGTATTCGACCACGGTGCTCGGCAAGGTGGACGCGGCATTCCGTGCCGCTGAGTGCGCAGCCGCAAAGACAGCGATTCCCACGCCTGGCGTCGATGACGTGATCGAGTCCGCGCTAGCGACAGGGAGAACGCTGATTGTCGTAAGCAACAACTCGCGCGAAGCTGTCGTGGCTTACCTGAAGTCACACAGCTTGCTGGGTTCCTTTGAGGCTGTCATCGGCCGGTACGAGGGGTTGAACCCGGAACTACTCAAGCCGGATAGGCATCTACTGGACCTTGCCTTGGAAGGGGATGAGGCCCAGCGAGCGACGTGTGTCCTCGTAGGCGACTCCACGACCGACATCCAAGCCGCGCAAGCAGCAGGCGTCGGCAGCATCGGCTACGCGAACAAGCCAGGGAAGAGCGAGGCCCTTACCCAAGTTGGCGCAGACGCGGTCATCCGCCAGATGATCGAGCTTGCGACCGCGCTTCGTGACGCGCCTCGCGGCTGGTGACTTGGACAGCGCGGACAGGAAGCCGGCCGGACTGCCGGCGATGTTGTGCAAAGTTTCTGTACGTCTTCAAGGCGGCCCTGGACGGGCCGCACACGCCGCCGCCTGGGCGCGCGTCCGTCGCTCCGCTGGCGCTCCGACTCCGGCCACGACAACACGCCCGGCGGCTGGCGCGGAGAGCGGAAGCCCAAGGGGCCGCAGCAGAACGACAGGGTGGTGACCGGTGGGGTGATGAGCCGGCAGCCGGCCGAGCCGCGCGGCCAGTGACCCCGCGCGGCGCAGGGCAGCGGACGCCGGCCGCGTCGGCGAGTTGGCGGCGGTCGCGGGGTTGCGGCTACTGCGCCTCCGGCGGGGGCGCTCCGGCTCCAGGATGGTCGGGGCTGCGTCGGCGGGTCACGATCCGTGGATGGTTGCGGTAGGCCATCCCGCCTGCCATCGACCTGGGCAAGCCGAGCAGACCACCGCCCGGCCCGCCAGCGCCCGAACCTGCGTCAAGGTCCGCTTGACATGGCGGGCCGCGCGGCGGCCAGCTCCCCAAGAGGGCGGGTCGACGGCAGACGGGATGGCACAGGTTCGACGGCGTTAGGCGGAGAGGATGCCTGCCTGGTGTTATCAGCGTGGCACGATCAACTCCACCTAAGCCCGGCGAGTTGTTGCTTGAACTGTTTCAGGGTGAAGCCGTGGCTCTCGGGCGGTATAAGCGACAGGGAGTAGGTGACCTGCCCGAGCTCCCACCAGACCGTCCAAGAGCCTGGTGCGCCGTAGGTAGTGATGATGCCTTGCTGTGAGCGGATTGGGACCGTGGCGATAGTGGCGGGCCGGTGCACCCTGGTTGTGGGCTGCGCGTCGAGGAGCAGCATTGTGCCGCCAAGGTCGCGAAAGCTCTGAAACCAGCGTTCGTCGGGCCGCAGGTGTCCTCCGGAAGGATCCCACCGCTTGTCTGCAAGGACGTCCGGCACATCCCGCTGAAAGTAGGTCGGATGCGGCCGGGTGGTGGTGGCGTCGCGCAGAACTCTGTCACCGAGGGGTTTCTGCAGCGACACGAAAGCGGGCGCAGCGTCACCGGTGGTGGCGCATACTTCTTCCTCTGCTCGCACGATGCTCGTGGTCACCGAAATGACCACCTGGGTTTCGTCCTGATGGGTGATCGTCGCCTCGGGGGAACGCGTGGGCTCTCCGCAGATTGCACTGTCTATGCCGGTGGCCACGGTGATCGAGGTGTCGTCGCGAGCGACGACCGCGGCGACCCATGGCAGCACGACGGATCCATCCGGTGTCGAGGCTCGATTCTCATGCTGCGGTGCCGCCGACGCGGACGATGTCGCCTCTTGTGGAGGTTCCGCTACGGCGTCTCGGCGACCTGTTCCGCAGGCACCACATAGCGTCGCGACGAGCACTGCTGCGGTGATGCGCACACCCTTGCGCGAGCTAATGGTCACCACCGCAGCCTGCCAGAAAGTTGAAGCTCCCCGCTGCCCCTCACTGCACCGAGCCGGTGACCACCGACGAGCCAGCCGCTCGGGCGAGTGCTCCGGGATCTGTGGGCAGCCCTCGGGAAGGCTGGGCACAGATGGGACGCAAGATCGCAATCCGTTACCACCCTGGTGCCGTACCTCGCTACCTGGCATGGGCGACGAGGATGACCCACCGAGCGACTAATTGAGTGACGACCGAGGTGACTGCGCCCGGACGCCCACGGACAACGAAGGACGCGCGTGCCAGCGGTGAGCAGGGATCAGGGCAGGTCGTCCAGGGCTGATTGTTACCTGGGGGTCAAGGTCGCGGCTTGACACCTATAGGAGCATCGGGATGGCTGAGTCCGTACTGGTTGCACGTCATTTAGTACCCCGCTCAACGCTCCGCTACCGGCTGGCGCTCAACAGATTCGATCAGCACTCCGGGCATCCGGCTGAGCCAGGCAAGATTGAATCGCGCACCTTCCTCGACCATCGGCCAACGAAGCGACACGACGCCCCCAGCGAACTCTCCCTCGTTCAGACTCACCTCGGCCCGGCGGTCGAAGATCGCCCCGTCGAAGATCACGCGACCATCTTCAAACTTGGCTGAGGTGAACGACACTGAGCCCGCAATAAACTCGGCCACCTCGAAGGACACTTCCCCACCGGCGAAACTCGCGCGATCGAAGGACACCTCCCCGCCGGCAAACGTCGTCCGATTGAACGATACCCTCCCGCCGGCAAACGTCGCTTCGTCAAAGAACACGCTCCCGGCGCCGCCAAAGGTTGCCCCATCGAACGACACCTCCCCGCCAGCAAATCTCGCCCGCGTGAAGGACGCTCGCCCGCCAGCAAACGTTGACATGCTTAGATCGCCTCCGTCAAAGACGGCGCCGGTGAAGTCGAAATCGTGGCCTCGCCAGGAAGTCGAAAACTCGTCCGGGAGGCGTAGGTGCGCACCGATGAGCGGAACGTGTCAAGGAATTGAGGCCAACGGGAGTTAAGCGGCTTGGTGAGCGGGCTCGGTTTTCTGGTCGGGCTGGTTGATCCAGACCTGGTCGGGCAGGTCGAGGATCTTGGGTAGAGGTCGGGGTGCGCCGAACCGTTCCGGATGCGCGGTGCGGGCTGCGGCCAGGGTGTCCTGGCGGCCTGCGCGGACGTGGTGGTGGCGGCCGTGGTGGACGTCGGCAGGGGTGTGCAGGCCGATGCCGGAGTGCCGGTGGACGTGGTTGTACCAGGTCACGAAGTCGGTCATGAACGCTCGGGCGTGAGCCAGGGACGCGAAGCGGTCCGGGAAGACCGGCGCGTACTTGAGCGTCTTGAACCAGGCTTCGCTGTACGGGTTGTCGTTGGACACCTTCGGCCGCGAGTGCGACCGGGTCACCGTCAGGTCTTCGAGCAGATCGGCGACGGATTTCGAGGTCATCGAGGTGCCTCGGTCGGCGTGGACCACGTGCGGGACGCCGTGGACGTCGAATACCGCGCGCATCATCGACTCCGCAAGTGGCCCGGACTCGCGGGCGTGGACCCGGACGCCGACGATGTACCGGGAGTAGATGTCGATCATGACGTAGGCGTCGTAGTAGACGCCCTTGACGGGGCCGGCGAGTTTCGTGATGTCCCAGGTGTAGACCTGCCGGGGTGCGTCGGCGACCAGTTCCGGGCGCCGACGAGCGGGGTGCCGGGCCAGCCGGCGCCGCTCCTTGACCTGCTGGTGCTCGCGCAGGATCCGGTACATCGTGGCGATCGAGCCCACGTACACGCCTTGGTCCAGCAGCGCCGCGTAGATCTGCGCCGGAGCGGCGTCGATGAACTCGGCACTGTTCAACAGCTGCAGGATGCGCTCACGCTCAGCCGCAGTGAGCGCGTTCACCGGCCGCGGCCGGTGCGGCGGGGCGGGTGTCGGCCGGCACCGGTCTCGCTCAGCGCTGCAACGGGCGATCCCGGTCAACCGCTTCGCGTCCCGCGTCGTGGTCCCCGCGCCGGTTAACGCGTGGTAGGCGGCCATCAGCGTCTGCCGAGCCCGAACACGTCCGGACCGTCCGGCTCGCTCCTGGAGATGTCCTCCAAGAGCTCGCGCGCTTTTCCCATGATCGTCAACGCCGTCTCGGTACGGGCCAGCTTCGCCTGCGCCTGCTCCAACTCGCGCCGCAGCCGGGCGATCTCGGCCTGCTCCGCCGACGGCCTCCCGACCGTCTCCCCGGCTGGCTTACCCTGCAACAGACCCGCGTCACGGGCCCGGCGCCACTCCGACATCAACGACGAGTACAAGCCCTCCCGCCGCAGGAACGCCCCACCCTCCCCGGCCGCGACGGCCCGCTCATAGCCGGCCAACAGCTCCAGCTTCTGCCCCGGCGTGAACGACCGACGCGAACGCGGCCCGTCCGAACGAGGACCCCTCTTACGACTCATGACCCCATCTTGGGCCGCCACGACGTCAACAGCAGTATTCAACGAATCTCGATCCTGAACTCGCCCTGTCCGGCGGACTTGCTATGAGCCGCCGGCCTCAACTCACCCTGACAGACAGGGGAGGCGGACAACCGTGTGCCGCACCTCACGCTCCTGACGCGAGGCAAGCACGTCTCGCTTAAAATCTTCCGAGGGTACGAAGTTGTCCGGATCCAACCCGGTGTCCGGCTCCCACCCCTCGAACTCTGGAGGGGTGTACGGCATCCGTAGGTAGGCACAGAGCACGTCAATGCAGATTTGACGGCCCTCCTGCCAGTCGTCAGCGAGCCCAGCCATCGCGTACACCCCGGCTAGGCGTATCGCGGCTTTGTCCGATCCGAGCTGCTCGGACGCCTTGGCAAACCGTTCATTCAGCAGCCGTACGCCGTTCCGGTCAGTCTCGACCTGGGCCCGCTCGTCGGCTGCCTGCGCGAGCGCCTTGGTCAACTCGGCGCGCACGTCAGCCGAGTGGGCAAGCTCGTGGGCAAACTCGGCCAGCTTGTTAGTGTGCTCGGCCACCCGCTGACGCCGGTACGCCACTAGCAGCGCCGCCACCCCTCCGGTGCCTGCCACCACCGCGAAGACCAGCTTCAGCAGGTCGAAGAGGGTCCGGGCGGTCACTGTGCCGTCCCGACTGATCGCCGGGAACCCCGCATACCACAACGCGCCGCCCATCAGTCCGACCACGACAAGCAGCGCGGCAAGTATCGCCAAGCAGATTGCCCGGCGGATGCCCCACAGGCTCAACGCCGGTACCGGACTGTCAGCTGTCGGAACGGGGCGCACCTCGACGCCCGCAGGTGACGATGAGGTAGCCATAGCGGAGGGTGGTTCCACCGTCTGACCTTAGATAGCCCTGTCAACCCAGCGATGAGTGACGAACTGAGTGACGACGGGCAGGGACCACGGCGGACGCTGATGGACCACGCCGGACGGTTTCAGCAGCTCAGCCATACATGCCGTACAGGTCGACGGCGCGTGATGGTTCCTTCGGGACAAAGAGGTCAACCCTCGCCGGAGTGAGCGCGTTCGGCGAGGAGTGCCGCACCGAACCGACCGCTGGAGGCTCAGAGCAGCCGGTGAGGGCTCGTGCTATGCGCAGCGTCAACGCCTCGAAGCTGAGTGCTGGGGGACGGCTCGGAACGCTCGCCAGCGCCTAAAGACCTTCCATGGGCGGTCGAGCCAGTCGAGCACCCGACCCTTGGATGAGCGCAGCCGATCGGTCTCGTCCCCGAGGATGTACCACCCAATGTCGGGATCTCCCGAGTGCTCCGCCGCTTCCCAGTGCGCCACGGCGGCGCGGGATAGATCGTCAACCAACCGCTGAGGTACTCCGGCTCCCCGGAGAGCTACTTGGAGCTGACCTAGGTAGACCTGTAGGTCTAGCCAGTGGCCGCTTCCGCCCTTGGTCCAGACCTTGCGGTCAATCTCCACGAGGAGTTCGGCGGCCCTCCGCCGACCCTCATTGCGGCGACCGAGCGAGGCTATGCCGGCTCCGAGAAGCAGCGTTCCTACGGGCAGCAGCTGTTGTAGCAGGGTTGGCTCGCTCACGGCTTAGAAGCTACAGAAGCCCTTCACTACAGGGTTAGGCGCAGACGACCGCGCAGGTGGACCGACTATCGAGCATCGGCCCACGGGCTACCGTGCCGCTTCGCGGCTGCCGACGGCGAGCAGTCCTGGAAAGATCATCGGGCACACGGCGGGCACAAATGACACCGGCAATGGCTGTCAACCGGTGTAAGGCAACGCAAGAGTTCCCCCAGATCAGTAGGCCGTTCCGCCCGATTGCGCATGATCGAACGACGACCGGAGGGGTTCAGGGTTCAAGCCTCCGCTTCATGGCCTGGCGCTTGGCTGGGGTAGCTGCTCTACTGACGCGGTGCGCGCCCGCCTCGTTCTCTGCGTCACCTTGCTGGTGGCGGGTGCGATGGCGGCAGGGGCTGGGCTCATGGTCGCCTTGGGACACGTCGAGCAGCCAGGCCCCTTCAACGAGGCGATATTGGGTGCGGTGGGCGGGGGAATGGTCGGCGCGAGTTTCCGCCGTTGGAGGAAGCACCACTCCTCGGGCTCGGGGCACGCACGGGGCACAAGACAGCGTGAAACGTCGGCAACCAGCGACCAATGACATGAAGCCAAGACGGGACGTGACCAGCATGCCGGCCAGCCTGCCGCAGGTCACGCGAGGGCGGGTCTAAGTTCCGCTTCAACGTCTGACGGTTGTCACGTTCCGAATCGTCGACTGCGGGCCGAGTAGGAGCGCAGGGCACGGAGGAAATCGATCTTCCGAAAGCCGGGCCAGTACACGTCGCAGAAGTACAACTCGGAGTAGGCGGCCTGCCATAGTAGGAACCCGGACATGCGACGTTCTCCGCTCGTGCGGATGACCAGATCAGGGTCGGGTTGACCGCCGGTGTACAGGTGCGCCGCGAGACCGTCGGCGGTTAGCCGCTGTGCGACGTCGTCGAGGGTGGCGCCAGCTTGTGCCTCCTGCTCTAGCAGGGAACGAACTGCGCTGACGATCTCCTCGCGGCCGTCGTAGCCGATGGCGACGGTGAGGTGGAAGTCGGCACCGCGTTCACGGGTGGCGTCTTCCGCGAGTTTCAGGGCGTGGCGTGTCGAGTCGGGTAGGACGTCCGCGCGACCGGCCAAGTGCAGCTGCCAGGGGTTGGTCGGGCGGAGGAGCGGCTCCGCGACGACCTCCTCAATCATCCGCATCAGGTTCTCCACCTCTTCGGATGCCCGCTTACGCATGTTGTCAACGGAGGCGACAAACAGGGTGACGTGATGGATGCCCATCTCGGCGCACCAGCCCAGTACCTCGTGGATGTGTTCTGCGCCGTATCGGTGGCCCACCCGGGGGTCATCGAAGCCCGCCTGCCTGGCCCACCTGCGGTTCCCGTCCATCACCATTGCTACGTGCCGTGGCAGCGACTTACCGTCGAGCTGCGTACGGAGGCGGCGGGCGTAGAGCCGGTAGGCGGCACGGCGTAGAGGCGACGTCATGATCGAATGAAATCACCTCATTGAGGCTGGCGTCTGGTCGCCGGGCCGTCTATGGGCCGTCTGGGCCGTCGGCGGGCCGTCAAGCGCCGACCAAAGATGACCGTGAACGACCAGCAGCACCCATAGAAACACCAGGTCAGGCACCATGCAACGGCGGCTGAGCTGGTGGGCGACGGACGAGTCGACCTGTACGCCGGATTCCGCGGCACCGCATACTGATCGTCCACCCGTGCTCTGGCGAAGGAGGTGGGTCGTGGGCGTGGCGCAAAGGAAGGCTGTGCCGCTGCGTCGCACCCGGGCGTACTGGCTCCTCGTGCTGGCCTTCCGCTGCCAGCCGGTCGCGCTGGTGTTGGGCGGGCTGACGGCGGCATCGACGCTTGTTCAGGTTCCGCTGCTGACGACGGTGCTGGCCGCCTGCATGGCGGTCGTATTGCTTCCAGCCGTGGTCCTCGGGTTCATAGGAATGGCGATGCTATACGCGGGCGGGTTGATGCCGCGTGACGTCGCCCGTCGGCAGGCGATGGCGGGCATGCTGTGGCGGGACGCCGTGAGGCCTCTCAAGCGGGCGAGGTAGGTGACAGCAACCGAGGCGCGCGACGCCCGACCAGGCCGCATCCTGGCTGTCTCATTGGCCGGGGTGATGACAGGCTGGCCGTGACTCGGAGTGTGCCTCTTAATCCGCGGGTTCGGGGTTCGAGTCCCTGGCGGCGCACCAGCAATAATCTGGGCATTCGCCCTCACGGGTGGGTGCCCAGATGTCGTTTCGGGTGAGTGACGGCAGCGGTGTCACTCGTACGCGCCATCACCCCGCCCCAGGCTCAGCGAGCGCCTGCCAACCTGACCACGAACGTCCGTGCGATCTGAGAGTGGGCGAACGGGCGAGCCTCAGCAGCCCGTTCCCGGCGGGTTGGGACCCGGCGATCCGCCAGGGGTCGGCGGGTGCGGGCAGCCGAGCCTCAGTCGATTGTTCTGACGAGGCGGGGCCCGGAGCGCGGTCGACAGTGCGCGTTATACCTCAGAGTCATATGTATGCCTCAGAGGTATCGGGCTCCATGCCAACTGTCCCGCCCGCGCGGAAGGGCGGTAGCCAAGATCTGCGCAACGTCGGGAGGGGCAGGCATGGGCCGCAGGATGACGTTCGCCCCGTGGGCCGGGACCTTCGGTCAGTTCAACGTAGCCATTGGACGCGCTCTTCAATTCCGCCGATCGCTCCCCGCCACACACCGCTGAACCGCCCGACCTGGAGGGACGCAAGTTGGCGACGGGCGCCCCAGCCGACGACTGGCCTGTCAACGACACGAAACAGGTCGTCGAGGTAGTCCAGGGGCGAACCCACGGCCAGCTGCTTCAGCACATCGTCGAGCTCGAACGCCTCCGAGACCTCTCGAATGAGATCACGGTTGGCGATGAACAATGTCGGGACCCACTGCGCAGGCGGAAACCTCAGGCTGTAGGAGATGAGGTCGAAGTTGAAGCTGTGTTCATCGTCAGGCTCCGTCGCAGTTGTGCCCATACCGTCCAGGAAGCTGTCCCACCCCTTGATGGTGGCCAATTCATGGGCGTCGGTCCTGGCCACATACTTACGCATGGACTCTGCGGATCTGAATAGGAGCAGGCGACTCTGGGCGCCGAGGAATGCCGCGTCGGTCTGTTGGTCGTCGAGGTGTGCGCGAAGCGTGTATCCCCTTTCGCCGGATCGAAGTGTGATGGCAATCGGGTGAATAGTTGAACGCGGATTCGTTGAGGTGTCCAACTGGCCCGCCGGGAATCCCGGGTGCGTCCACTGTGCTCTGGGATTTTCGCGTTCGCGCGTCTCGCGTTCCCGGTCCTCACGTTCGCGGGCTTCGCGTTCGCGCTTCTGGCCCTCGCGCTTCTGGCCCTCGCGCTTCTGACTCTCGCGCTTCTGGCGTTCGCGGTCCTGGCGTTCGCGGGTGTCGCGCGCGCGGTCCTGGCGTTCCCGGGTCTGACGCTCGCGGTCCTGACGGGCGCCGGTGTGGACAGCTGTCAGCTGCTTGTACGCCGCGTTGAGCTGCTGCATTTGCCGGGTGACTTCCTCCCGGACCTTTGCAGGGCTCGACTGATGCCTGTCCGGATGCCAGATCTGCGCGAGAACGAGGTAGCGCTCCCGAATCTCCGCGACCGACGATTCGCGTGTCACGCCGAGAAGCGCGTACGGATCCTGGCCGTCAGGGAACATGATATCCACCGGATCTTATGAACACTCGGGGCGCGTGCCCGGTGATCTTAACAGCAATTGTCGATACATACCGCCCTGCCCTGCCCTGCCCGGCCGTTGCAGGTGTCCAATCGCGGGCTGGTCCTACGGTGCGGGCTGGTGAGCCTGGCGGCGGTGCGGCTGAGCGGCGTGGGCTCGTCCCGCGCTGCCGGTGGCATGTCGTACCGGACGGCCGTGCGGGGACAGGCCCGGCCGCGGCCGAGCTGGTACCGACCTCAGGCACTGAGGTGTCGGCGGATGTCTCGAGCGAGGGCTGCCTGCGCCTTGTCGTCGATTTCGAGGATGCCATTCTCGGCCATGAGGGCGTGGAACTGCTGCTGGTGGTAGGGCACGCCCGGGGGCAGCGGCGCGAGGTGCCAGTGAAGGTGCGCGTTGCCCTGTTGGCTGCCGAGGCTCAGGGAGTACATCCGCTCCGTGGGCAGTGTCGCGGCGAGCGCTGTGGCGACTGCGTACACGATGCCCTGGAAGCGGAGGAAGTCCTCCTGTGGCACGTCCCGTACCCAGCTCTCGATGTGCTGCCTCGGCGCGACGAGGCAGTAACCGAGCAACGTCGGGTCGCGAGCGAGGAAGGCGATGACGGTGTCGTCCTCGTAGACGACGTGGTGCCGATAGTCGGGATGGCCCGCCACGAGGGCACAGACAAAGCAGGGGCCGTCGCGGACGCGACGCTCGTACCGATCAACGTCAAATGCTGTCTTTGCCGGCTGGCCCTCCACCTGGGCAGCCTAAGATCCGGCGCCAGGTACCAGGAAGGCGTCGCAGGACCACCGGACCGCCCCTGTACGCCGGATAGGTTCGTGCGCGGTGGGTAGACGGCGCGCGTGCCGCGAACCAGGAGCCGACAGCCGACGTCGACCCGGCACCGAACGGGCGGTCGCGTGCTGGCCGGACGTTCGCTCGCCTGCGGGAGCGGGGGCAGCAGTTGGTACGCGCCCGCGTCTGGCGGTTACGCCTGTTCGGTCTGCTCGCCCTGCAGGCCGGCATCGCGGCGGCGATCGCCTGGTTCGTGGCGTACCGGTTCCTGGGCAATTCGAGCCCGCTCTTCGCGCCGACCACGGCGGTCGGCATCGTGGCCGCCGCGATGGGAACACGCCTGCGGCGCACGATCGAGCTGCTGGCCGGGTTGATCCTCGGGCTCGCCGTCGTTGACACGCTCATGCCGCTGTTCGGCATCGGGCCCTGGCAGACCGGGGTGGTCGTCGTGCTGGCGATCGTCGTCGCCATCTGCTCAAGGGCGGTGGCTCATTGCTCACCCAGGCCGGCGGTACCGCGGTGCTCATCGCCACCCTGGAGCCGCCGGTGCGTGAACTGTCCATCCCCCGCTTCGTCGACGCCGCGGTCGGGGGGCTGATCGGGCTGGCCGTTGGTCTGCTGTTGGTGCCCATCCACCCGCAACGGACGGTGCAGCGGCTGGCCGAACCGGTCCTCGATCCGGGGATGGCGGCCTTGCACGACCTGGCAGGCGCGGTACGCGCCCGTGATCTTGATGAGGCCCAGGGAAGCCTGCGCCGGTTGCGGAACCTCGACTCCCGGCCGAACGCGCTGGACGAGGGGCTCGCCGCCGCCCAGGAGGTGGTGCGATTAGCGCCACTACGCTGGCGCGACCGCACTTCCCTGGCCTTCTATACCCAGGCCGTCCGGCATCTGGAGCGCAGCCTGCACAGCAGCCGGTCCGTCGCACGGCGACTCACGACAGCCCTGAAGGACGATGAACCCATACCTGAGGAGCTGCCGGCGGCCATCGACCTGCTGGCCGACCGCGCGCAGGCCCTGAGGTGCACGATTCGCGCCGACGACGAGCCCCACCGTTCGCGCGGGCAGATCCTGCGGGCCGTCGAGCTGGCCGGGCGGGCGCAGGGACGGTCGTCGGACTTCGACCGCCCGCACACCCACCGGTTGGGTTACTCCGGGCTGATCGCCGTCGGTGAGTTTCGGACGGCCGCACATGAGCTGCTCATCGCCAGCGGGCTGGACACCGAGGAAGCGGCAGAGCTGGTCAGGCGGGCGGTGGATGGGGACGAGCCGGACTAAACGGCAGGGGCTGCCCCGAACAGGCCGGCGGGCGGTGCGTGGTGACCCTCCTTGACGTGCGAGTAGTCGCGAGCCTCCGCCACCAACCCGACTTCGTCGAAGCGCAACACCGTGCAGCCGGAGATGGTCGTCGGTTGACCATTGACGTAGATCACGGACCAGTACTCCACGGCAGCCACGTCACCGTCGACCTGCGGTTCGGCGAACCACACCTCCGCAGGGCGGGTCTCCTCGGCGAAGCACTCCTTCAGGTAGGTCCGAAGCCCAGAACGCCCGCCGTACGGGCGAAACATCGAGGCCCAGTGGTCGCCGTCCTCGCTCTGCAGGGCGGCGATCGCCTCGACGTCCCGGATCGGCCAGGCTTCGGTCCAGGTCCGGGCCCACCGCTGGGCCAACTTCCGAGTGTCCACGAACGTCTCCTCCGCCAACCGGTATCCCGCGTCACCGCAGTGATATCAGGGACCACTGACATCCCCGGGGAAGCCACACGGCCTACTCCTGAGCCGCCAGCCGCGCGATCGCCTGAGCCAGGACCTTCGCCCGAGTCTCCGGGGTGCGAGCCTTGAGCAGCGGCAGGATCACGGCGTACCGGGCGGAGCGGCCGAGCCGTTCGAAGGCGGCGGTCGCACGGGGTTCGCCGGCCAGCGCGGCGGTGAGATCGGGCGGGACGGCGGCGGTGCGCTGTGGCTCGTACGCTGCCTCCCACCGTCCGTCCGCCTTGGCGGCGGCGACCTCCGCGAGGCCCGCGGGCCGCATCCGCCCGGCCGCCGTCAGTGCCTCGACCTTCGCCACGTTGACCTGCGACCACGAGCTCCGTGGCCGGCGGCGCGAGTACCGCTGGAGGAACGACACGTCGTCGAGGCCCCTGCGCTGACCGTCGATCCAGCCGTGGCAGAGGGCCACGTCGAGCGCGTCCACGATGGTGATCGAGGGGAGCCCCGAGTGCCGCTTGGCGATCCGCAGCCACGCCTCGCCCCGCACGTCGTGCTGCGCGGCGAGCCAGGACTCCCATGCCATGGCGTCGGCAAAGTCGAGCACGTCCACGTCACGCCGGCTTCCTGGACGAGAGGACGTCGAGGTAGTGCGGGTTGTTCATGACGCCCAGCACGTTGCCGAACGGGTCGACGACCGCGGCCGTGACGAACCCCTCGTCCCCGTGCGGTGTGATCGGCTGGTACTCCGTCGCGCCCATCGCCAGCAGTCGCTCGACGGTGGCGTGCAGGTCGTCGACGTGCCAGTGCATGACGGCGCCGCCGGGCCCGGTCGTGCCAGGCGGCGCGTACCTGCGGTCGATGATGCCCAGCTCTGCCTGGTAGTCGCCGATGCGGAACTCGGTGTAGGCGGGGCGTCCGTCGGGGCCGGCCCGCAGGAAGTAGGCCTCGATGCCCAGGAACTCCGCGTACCAGGCCGTCGCCGCTGCCACGTCGTCCGCCCAGATGTTGAGTGTGGCGAATCCTCGCAGGCTCATCAGGTGTCCCCTCGTCGATGGGTTCTGCGGCCACGCTATCGACGATTGCGGAAGCTGCGGTTCCGCAATGACGGGCACAGGCGGATGTGTGCCGGCGCCGTTTCCCGGGTAGTCGCCGCCGTCGGCGTTCCGGGGGGGACCAGCGTGGAAGGCTATCCGGGGGTAGGGGAGCACGGGCTGATCGGTGATCTGCAGACCGCAGCGCTGGTCAGCAAGGACGGCACGATCGACTGGTTCTGCGCGCCGCGCTTCGACTCGCCGAGCCTCTTCGGCGCCTTGCTGGACCGCCGCAAGGGCGGCCACTTCCAGCTCTCACCGGACGGCATCGCGTACACCAGCAAACAGCTCTACCTGCCCGGTACGGCGATCCTGATCACCCGCTTCCACAGCGCCGACGGTGTGGGCGAGGTGGTGGACTTCATGCCCGTCACCGGCGAGCAGGTCACCGACCGGCACCGGTTGGTCCGGCTGATCCGGATGGTCCGGGGGAGCATGCCGTTCCGCTTCGACTGCCGCCCCCGCTTCAACTACGGGCGCGATTCGTACGAGCTCGAAGTGCACCCGGAGGGCGACGTCTTCCGCAGTTCGACTCTCACCCTCACCCTCACCCCTCTCAAGAACACGGAACGGTTGGTCGACGCCAGGGACATCCGGCGCGACGGGGAGGGTGTGTCCGCGGTGTACACGCTGCACGAGGGGGACGTCGGCGGCGTGGTCCTGGATACCGCCTGCCCGCACGCGCCCCGAGCGATCAGCACGGACGAGGCCTGCGAACTGCTCGCCGAGACCCGCGACTTCTGGCGGCGGTGGGTGGGCGGATCCCGCTACACGGGCCGCTGGAGGGAGATGGTCGAGCGGTCGGCGATGACGCTCAAGCTGATGACGTACGCCCCGACCGGCGCACTGGTCGCCGCCCCCACCGCGGGGCTGCCGGAGCAGGTCGGCGGGCCGCGGAACTGGGACTATCGCTTCACGTGGGTCCGGGACGCGTCCATCTCGGTGTACGCGCTACTCGGCCTGGGCTTCACCGACGAGGCCCGGAGGTATCTGTTCTGGCTCGAGGCGCGCATCCGCGACGCCACGAACGGCGATGTGCCCCTGCAGGTCATGTACCGGATCGACGGCTCACCGGACCTCGCCGAGGAGGTGCTGGACCACCTGGAGGGGTACCGCGGCTCGGCGCCGGTGCGGGTGGGCAACGACGCGGCGGGTCAGCTGCAACTCGACATCTACGGCGAGGCGCTCAACTCGTTGGAGTTCGCCGACCGGAACGGGCTGATCGCCCCGCACGAGGGGTGGCGGAAGGCCGCAGGGCTGATGGACTGGCTCTGCGAGAACTGGAACCAGCCCGAGGACGGCATCTGGGAGACCCGGTCCGGCCGGCAGGACTTCACCTACGGGCGGATGATGTGCTGGGTGGCGCTCGACCGCGCCATCCGCCTCGCGCACCGCCTCGGGCGGCCCGGCGACACCACCCGCTGGACGACCGAACGCAACGCCATCTACGAGCAGGTCATGGCGCGCGGCTTCCACACCGACCGTCGCGCGTTCGTGCAGCACTACCGCACGCACATCCTGGACGCGTCGCTGCTCGCGATGCCCACGGTCGGCTTCATCTCGCCGACCGACCCGATGTGGGAGTCGACGCTGCGGGCGATGGACGCCGAACTGGTCTCCGACAGCCTCGTCTACCGCTACGACCCGACCGCCTCGCCGGACGGCGTGGCGGGCACCGAGGGCACCTTCAGCATGTGCAGCTTCTGGTACGTCCAGGCCCTCGCGGACTCCGGACGGCTCGACGAGGCACGGCTGACCTTCGAGAAGATGCTCACCTACAGCAGCTCACTGGGCCTCTACTCGGAGGAGATCGCCCCCGACGGTGAGCAGATCGGCAACTTCCCGCAGGCGTTCAGCCATCTCTCGCTGATCAGCACGGCGGTCCACCTCGACGGTCTCCTCGACGATCAGCAATGACCACGACCGCCGGGTCAGAACAGGGTCAGGGGCTCGACCGGTATCGGCTCGGGTAGCGCGTCGAGCTCCGGTACGCGCGCTCGGACCTCATCGTGGAAGCGGCGGGCGAGCACGGGCGCGTCGGCGTTGTCCGGGGTGTGGACGAACATCGTCGGCGAGCGCCCCTCGCGGAGCCATCCGGCGACGACGTCGACCCAGCGCTGCCACCCCTCAACCGTCCGCGTGGTGTCGTCGCGGCCGAGGTAGCGGACGATCGGACGGTCGGTCAGCGCGAGCGAACGGAGCGGCACCCGGGGCTTCTTGAGCCAGGCGTCCCGCTCCGCGTCGCTGGTGGGCGGGCTGGCGAAGAACGCGGTGGTGTCGAAGGGGACCCACTCCGCGGCCGCGGCGGTGAGGGTCTCCACCAGGAGCCGCGTCGCGCGGGGGTCGGTGAAGAACGCGGGATGGCGGACCTCGACGGCGTACCGGTGGGACCGGGGGAGCCGGCTCAGGAAGCGGCTCAGGGTCGGGACGTCGGCGGGCGAGAACGACCCCGGCAACTGGATCCACAGGGCATGGGCGCGTGGGCCGAGCGGCTCGATGGCGTCCAGGAAGGCGCGCAGCGGCTCGTCGGCACCGGTGAGCCGGCCTTCGTGGGTGACGATCTTGGGGAGCTTCAGGACGAACCGGAAGTCGGGATCCGTCTGCGCGGCCCAGGACGCCACCGTGTCCCGGGCCGGAGTCGCGTAGAACGTCGTGTTTCCCTCGACCGCGTCGCACCAACTGGCGTAGTGCCGTAGGCGCTCCTGTGGCGGAAGGGGATGCGCCAGCAGACGGCCCTGCCACGACCTGTGGGTCCACATCGCGCATCCCACGTGTAGACGCACAGCCGCCCCCTTCGCAGGTGAACCGCCAGACCGGAGCCCACGGTAAACGACGCGCCCACCTGCCGCCGCTCGGCCTATCCGACGACCAGGTCGAGCGTCGCGAGCTGTGCCGGGTCAGCCACGACCTCGATGCCGATGATCCGGTCGGTGACGATGAAGCTGAGCGCGAGCCGGACACCGCCGCCGCGCTCCACGACCGCCCCTGGCAGGCCGTCGACGTACGCCGGCGTCGCTCCCTGGGCGCGGCCGTTGAAGAAGCCGGCGATGACGGCCGAGCCGTGCGTCTCGGCGGCCGAACCCATGCTCGCGGCCACCGGATCGGCGCACATCACGACGTGCGGGTCGAGCAGACTGACCAGGTCGTCGAAGCGGCCCTCACGCGAGGCGGCGAGGAAGGCCTCGACCACTTGCCGCTGGCGGGCCGGGTCGGTCTCCCGAACCGTGCCGCCCTGGTGCACCCTGCGGCGTGCCCGGCTGGCGATCTGGCGGACGGCTGCGGGACTGCGGTCGACCACCGCGGCGATCTCCTCGAACGAGACCGCGAACATGTCGTGCAGGACGAGCACGAACCGTTCGGTCGGCGCGAGGGTGTCCAGGACGACCAGGAGCGCCCGGCCGACCGACTCGGTCAGCATGGCCGCACGCTCCGGGTCGACCGGGGCGGCGTCGGTCGGGTCGGGCTCCGGTGCGGCGGTGTCCCATGGCTGCTCCGGATGGGCGGTGCGCGCTCGCAGCCGGTCCAGGCAGACCCGGCCGACCGTGGTCGTCAACCACCCGGGCAGGTTGTCGATGCCCGCGACATCGGCGCGACTGAGCCGCAACCAGGTGTCCTGGACGGCATCCTCGGCCTCCGCGTCGGAGCCCAGCATGCGGTGGGCGACCGCCCGTAGCCGCGAGCGGTTCTCCTCGAAGCGCCGGGCCAGCAGATCCGCCTCGATCATGACCTTCCCACCCCCGTGCACCTGGGCGTCCTGTGACCGCCGCCACATCTGTCACACCAGCGACGTGCCGGCCGACATCCCAGTGACAGCCGGGGACGTCGTACCGCGACGCACGCCGGGCAGCCTAACAAGACGGGACGACCGACATGATCATCGAACCGCGCATACAGAACCCCGCCGGTCTGCTGCCGGACGCCGTGAAGGCGATCAACCTGCTCTACCGGGCCGCCCACTCGGCCGGGGTGCCGGGCAGCACTCTGGAGCTGGTGCACCTGCGGGCCAGCCAGATCAACGGGTGCGGCCCGTGCGTCGACGCCGGCGCCCGGGGCGCCCGGAAGGCGGGGGAGACCGAGGAGCGGCTGTTCGCGGTGGCCGCCTGGCGGGAGACCCCGTACTTCACCGAGGCGGAGCGGGCGGCGCTCGCGCTCGCGGAGGCCGCCACCCGGCTCGCCGACCAGGCCGACGCTGTGCCCGACGCCATCTGGGCTGAGGCGGCACGGCACTTCGGCGAGAAGGAGCTCGCGGCGATCGTGCTCTGGGTGGCAACGACCAACTTCTTCAACCGGATCAACGTCACCACGCGGCAGCTGGCCCCGCAGAACTGGGGCTGACAGACGCCGAGCCTGATCGCCTGATGCTCAGCAGTCGCCGAGCGGCTGCCGAGCATCATGTGGTCGAGGGTGCGTTGGTCGTCAACTTGAGGTTGACGATGAGGATGCGTCAACCTATGGTTGACGCATGACGGATCCTCTCCAGATGACCAATCCGGTTCGCCTCGACGACCTGATCCAGGCGATCAAGAAGGCGCACACCGACGCGCTCGACCAGCTCACCGACGCGGTGATCGCCGCCGACCACCTGGGTGACGTGGCCGACCACCTGATCGGTCACTTCGTCGACCAGGCCCGGCGCTCGGGCGCCTCCTGGACCGACATCGGCCGCAGCATGGGGGTCAGCAAGCAGGCCGCGCAGAAGCGCTTCGTGCCGAAGGCCTCGACCGACGCGGCGGCCCTCGACCCGAACGCCGGCTTCGGGCGGTTCACTACCCGGGCCCGCAACGTCGTGGTCGCCTCGCAGGAGGAGGCCCGCGCCAGCGGCCACGCCGAAATCGGCCCCGAACACCTGGTGCTGGGCCTGCTGGCCGAGCCGGACGGGCTGGCGGCCAAGGTGATGGCTGGTCGAGGCGCCTCCCCGGAGGCGGTGCGGGAGGCGGTGGGTGCCGCCCTACCGCCCCCGGCCGACCAGGTCCCGGACCTCATCCCGTACGACGCGCGCGGCAAGAAGGCCCTGGAGCTGACCTTCCGGGAGGCGCTGCGGCTCGGGCACAACTACATCGGCACCGAGCACATCCTGCTCGCCCTGCTGGAGCAGGAGGATGGCGCGGGTGTGCTGACCGACCTCGGCCTGGAGAAGGCGACCGTCGAGGCCGACCTGGCCGCCGCCCTCGCCGCGGCCGTCGCGCAGAAGTGACCTCCCGCGATCAGGGCGTCGGGAAGCCGTAACGCAGGGCGTGCTCCGGATCGGCAGGGTCGATCTGGCGCACGCCCGCGTCGGCGAGGCGCTTGTTGACCTCGTCGAGCTGCTCGCGCACCAGTCGGGCCTCCTCCTCGGTGACCCGTCCCCGGTGCGGCTTGCCGGCGTGCTCCAGCGTGCCGTAGTCGATCCTCTCGGCGCTCTTGCGGGCCTTCGGCGGGCGGACCCGCTCGGCCGTCTTCAGCAGCTGCGCCATCGGCACGTCGGTCGCCATCGCGTCGAACTCGCTGGCGGTCAGCACCACCCGGCGCGGCTCGCCGCCGCCGTGCCGGTCGTGGATCTCGACCACCGCGACGTCCAGCGCGGCGTCGTCGATGTTCTCCACCTCGGCCGGGGTGGCGTCCAGTTGCACGGGCCCGGCGACCAGGTCCGGGTGCTCCAGGACGACGACGCGGACCACCTCGTCGTCGTCCTGCAGGACCGTACCGGTGAAGTCGGAGACGTGGATCGTCTTCTTGCCCATGCGCGGAGCTTCTCCTGTCGTAGGCCGGGGTGCCGGACCAGAAGAAATTACCCGACAGGTGTGCGAATGCCAGCGCTGGACGGCCCGGGTGTGTCGCAACCGGGTGCGGACCGGGTCAGCGGGTGTTGAGGCCTCGCCGGCTGGAGCTGCCGGCCGGCAACTTGTTCAGCACCGCCCACGGCACGGCCCGCGCGACACCCGTCGTGCGGGTCCCGCGGTACCGCGGCTGGGCCGGGAAACGTCCGGCGGCCTCCGCTGCCCGCCAGAGTCGCTCGGGGTCCTGCTGGTAGCGGTCGTTCGGCTGAATCGGCATGACCATACCGTCCCAAACAAAGGTGTCCATGTATGGAAATACCTATGACGGTCGATCAGTCTGACTGGTTCCGGGTCGTGGCGAAGTGATCCGCGTCGCTGGATTTGATACCCCCTGGGGGTATGCGATGCCGAGCATGGAGAACGCGAATCCCACCCGTCTGGCCATCGCCGCGACCCTGCACTGCCTCACCGGCTGCGCCATCGGTGAGGTGCTCGGCATGGTCGTCGGCACCGCGCTCGGCTGGTCCGACCCGGCCACCATCGCCCTCGCCGTCGCGCTGGCGTTCCTCTTCGGCTACGCGTTGACGGTTCGCCCGGTGCTCCGTTCCGGCCTGCCGCTGGCGCGGGCGATCCGGGTGGCCCTGGTCGCCGACACGGTCAGCATTGCCGTGATGGAGCTGGTGGACAACGGGGTCATGCTCGCCGTGCCGGGCGCCATGCGGGCCGGCCTCACCGACCCGCTGTTCTGGGGCAGCCTGGCCGGCGCTTTGGCGGTGGCCTTCGTGGTCACGGTGCCGGTGAACCGGGCCCTGATCGTCCGCGGGAGGGGCCACGCGGCGGTGCACCAGCACCACCACGGCGGACATCACCCCAACGCTCCGGCGGCGTCGTAGGGATCGTCCGCCCGCCGAGGCCGCCCGGCGTACGGTGATCCACGACGGGCCGGCTGACGGGGGGAGGTGCACGTGCTCGACCGACGGCTCCAGCTGCACCTGGCCACCTGGCTAGGCCAGTGGCCGGCCCCCGCGGGGCTGCACGTGATCGCCTCGCACCGCCGGGCGAAACCGGCCTGGGATGGCCGGCTGCGCCCGGCGCTCGCCGTGGACACCGGGCAGAGCGCCGTGCTCTCCGTGCCGCCGGACCGGTTGGCGGCGGTCCGCGCTCTGGCCCGCCATACGCCGGACCGGCTGCTTCCGGCGCTGCCGGAGACCGTCGGGCTGCCCGACTGGTGCGTGCACGACGGCCCCTTTCGGTGGACCCTGGCTCCCGCGCCGCTGTCCGACGTGGGGGAGTGGACCGAGTCGACGGCCCCCGGGCTGCCGCCCTGGCTGCGGCTGTTCGACCGGCCGGTGCTGGTGGTCCGCGACCCGGACGGCAACTACCTGGCCGGGGCCGGGATAAAGCGGCACGACGCGTACGGGCACGAGCTGGCCATCGGCACCGTGCCCGCCGCGCGTGGTCGCGGTCTCGCCCGCCGGCTGGCGGCGCAGGCGGCCCGGCGGGTGCTCGACGACGGCGCGGTGCCCACCTACCTGCACGAGCGGGACAACCACGCCTCGGCCCGGGTCGCGGAGGCAGCCGGCTTCCCGGACCGGGGCTGGCGTGCCTACGGGGTCTATCCGCGCTGAGGCTGCCGTCGCAGGGCGCGGACCGTGGATCCCGGGCCGGATCCACGGTCCGCAACCTTTCCCCAGGTCCCGGTTGACGGGTGACCGGCCGCGCGGTGAACGGGCCGGTACGTGCCGATCACGCTACGTATCGAGCAGGCTCGGTGCAAGATGCTAGCTGTCGGTTCGGAGTGTCGAATAGCGGACTTGACCTGGATCGGAGCTCATCGAGTGCTCGGTGAGGCGTGGTCACGCAGAGTGCGGATTGGTCTGCCTCAGCCCGCCAGGCCGAGTGCCTCCGCCGCCGCCCGACCGTTGGCGTGGCTCGCGCCGTACGTGGTGACGAAGGCGCGTACGCCGGCCGGGCGCCACTGCGCGGGCCAGCCCATCTCCACCACGGTCACCGGATGCTCCGCGGCCAGCCCGGCGATCAGCTCCGGGCCGCCGGGCAGCCGGTGCAGGTGCCGCCCGACCAGCACGATCGGCCGGTCACCCGCCAGCTCGCGCAGCGTCGCCCTGTCGGTCTCGGCGGCGATCACCCGGATCTCCTGCACACCGTCCAGGTGCGGGCCGAGGCCCCAGGGCACCCGCCCCTCGGCGATGGTGGACTCGGTGTGCAGCTGCACCACCAGCGGCCGGCCCAGGCCGGTGAGGATCCCGTCCACCTGGACCGCCCGGCGCGCCGCCGCGTACCCCAGATCGGTTTCGGGGGTGGCCGGCGTCTCGCCGGCGGTCCGGGTCCAGGCGGCGAGCGCGGCGGCGCGGCCGGCCGCCTCCTCGACGCGGGCGGTGGCCAGACGGTCGTCGGTGAGCGCGTCGACGATCTCGGTGACCACCCGCTCGACCAGCTCCGCGTCGACCTTCGCGCCGATACAGAGCAGGTCGGCGCCGGCCGCCAGGGCCCGCACCGCCGCAGGGCCCACGCCGCCGGCCGCCAGTGCCGCGCCCTTCATTTCCAGCGCGTCGGTGATGACGGCGCCGGTGAAGCCGTACTCGGTGCGCAGCAGGTCGACGAGGACGGCCCGGCTGAAGGTGGCCGGACCGGTGCCGGTCAGCGCCGGCACCCGGATGTGCGCGGTCATCACCGCGCGCGCCCCGGCGGCGACGACCGCGGCGAACGGCGGCAGGTCCCGCTGGCGCAGCAGGGCCAGTGGAACGTCCACGGTGGGCAACTCGTGGTGGGAGTCGGTGACGGTGGCGCCGTGGCCGGGGAAGTGCTTGGCGCAGGCGGCGACACCGGCGGCCTGCAGGCCGGCCACGGCGGCGGCCGAGTGGGCGGCCACCCGCACCGGGTCCGCGCCGAACGACCGGGTGCCGATCACCGGGTTGTCGTCGGCGCTGTTCACGTCCACCGTCGGGGCGAGGTTGACGTTGATGCCGAGGTCGGCCAGCTCGGTGCCGATCGCCTGGTAGACCCGTCGGGTGAGCGCCACGTCGCCGATCGCGCCGAGGGCGGCGTTGCCGGGGTACGGGCTGCCGGTGGCATGGGCCAGCCGGGTCACGTCGCCACCCTCCTCGTCGATGGCGATCAACACGTCCGCCCGGCCGGCGCGCAGCGCGGCGGTGCTCGCCGCCACCTGGGACGGGTCGTGCACGTTGGTGCCGAACAGGGTGTGCCCGGCCAGCCCGTCGGACACCAGGTCGACGGCCCAGTCCGGGGGGACCGGTCCCGGGTACGCGGCGAGCAGCGTGCCGAGCGCGAGCCGGCGCAGTCCTGGATCGAGCCCCACGTGATCTCCCCCTTCGGTGCCCACGGGTACGAATGTCGTACCGGCGGTGGTCGTCGCCCTGCCGGGTCGGCCGAGCGCTCCGCCTCCGGGTGGCCGATACGCTACGGCTACCCGTTCGCAGGTCGGTTTACAGTTAGCAAAGTTTACTAAAACTAGAGGACGTGGCATGAGTGCGACCCGGCTGCCCGGCACCCCCCGCCTGTTGCGGGCGCTCAACGACCGTGCCGCGCTGGAACTGCTCCTCGAGCGGGGGCCTCTCACCCGGGCCAGGCTCGGTGAGCTGACCGGGCTGTCCAAGGTCACCGCCTCCCAGTTGGTCGAGCGACTGGAGGAGCGTGGCCTGGTCACCCGGGTCGGTGAGCAGGCCGGCGGGCGCGGCCCGAACGCGCAGCTCTACGCGGTACGCCCGAGCAGCGCACACGTGGTCGGTGTCGACGTCGGGCCGGACCGGGTGGTGGCCGCCTGCGCCGACATCACCGGTGCCGTGATCGGCCGGGTGGAACAGTCCACCCGGGACACCGACGACCCGGTGGGCGTGGTGCACAACGCCGTGGTGCAGGCCGCGAGCAGCGCCCAGGCGCAGCTGAGCAGCGTACGGCGGATCGTGCTCGGCACGCCCGGTCTGGTCGACCCGCACACCGGCGACATCACCTTCGCCTTCAACCTGCCGCGCTGGCACAACGGCCTGCTCGCCGCCCTGCGCGACGACCTGCACACCCCGGTGGTCTTCGAGAACGACGTCAACCTGGCCGCCGTGGCCGAGGCGCAGTCCGGCGCCGCGCAGGGACTGGCCGATTTCGTGCTGGTCTGGGTGGGCGCCGGCGTCGGTTTGGCGATCATGCTGGGTGGGCGGCTGCACCACGGCAGCAGCGGCGCGGCCGGTGAGATCGGCTACCTGCCGGTGCCCGGAGCGCCCATCCCGCGTGACGTCTCCCGTCGCGCCAAGCCGGCCTTCCAGCAGTTGATCGGCGGGGACTCGGTGCGCGCGGTGGCACGCGAGCACGGCTACCCGGACACCGACGCCGCCGACGCGGTCCGCGCGGCCGTCGCGGCCGGCGACGCCGGCGCCCCGATGCTCGACGAACTCGCCCGCCGGCTCGCGCTCGGTGTGGCCAGCACCTGCGTGGTGCTCGACCCGCCGCTGGTCGTGCTCGCCGGGGAGGTCGGCCAGGCCGGCTGCGCCGCGCTCGCCGACCGGGTGCAGCACGAGGTCGCAGCGATCACCCTGGTGCGGCCCCGGGTGGTGCCCACGGGGCTGACCGAGGAGCCGATCCTGCGCGGTGCGCTGCGCACCGCACTGGACGCCGTCCGCGACGAGGTGTTCGGCTCCACCGTCGGCTGAGCCCGCTGGGGCAGTCATGTGAAGAAATATTTCACCGCTGGCAGGCATGCTGCAAGCTCTTGCCGTGACCACCCCCGGCCTGCCGGGCCGCCCGACCAGCGCGGACGGCCCGGGCCGCGACTCAGATCAGGTCGCGGCGACGGAACACGGCGAACGCCGCCGCGGTCAGCCCGCCGGTGAGCACGAGCAGCACCACCAGCGACGGCGCCCAGGTCAGCGAGTAGAAACCCTCGCAGTACATGCCCATTCTTGTGCCGGAGCAGAGCTGACTGTCGTAGAACCGCGCCTCACCGCTGAGCCACGCCCCGATGTAGCTGGAGAGCATCAGCTGGTCCGGGCGGCGGGCGTCGACGATCTCCAGCACCAGCCGGGCGCCCAGCTCCCAGACCACCGCGTACGCGGCGACCGCGCCGAGCGCCGCCGAGGTGTGCCGCCCCAGCGTGGCGATGGCGAAGCCCAGCGCGCTGGCCAGCAACACCAGCACCAGGCCGCGGCCGTGCACCGCCCCGAGGGAGCGCCAGAAGTCACCGCCCAGCGGGCCGCCCAGCCCGGCGGTCTGCCCGATGACCCAGAACGTGGCCAGATAGACCACCGAGGCCACCAGGGCCAGCGCCAGCACCGCGCCGAGCAGGGTGCCCAGCTTCGCGCCGAGCACCGTCATCCGGCGCGGCCGCCAGAGCAGCAGGTTCACCACGCCGCCGGAATTCAGGTCCGCGCCGATGTAGGAGGCCCCGACCAGGAACCCGAACAGCACCAGGAACGCGATGAGGAAGTAGAGCAGCGGGCGGGCCTGCTGGGCGAAGCTGAACACTCCGGGGAGGAAGTCGGCGGCAATCGGCAGCCGGTCCCGCAGCGTCGGGTCGATCTCCGAGCAGTCGGAGGGGTAGTACCGCTCGCTGTCACTCGACGGGAGCCCGTTCTGTCGGGCCAGGCACTGCTGGTACTCGTTCTCCATGCTCTGCCGCGCCTCGGCGGCCTGGTTCCGCGCAGAGCTGAGCTCCAACGCGCTCGGCTTGTGCGAGCCGGCCAGGGTGGTCGCCGCGGTGACGCCGAACGCCAGCACCAGCAGGACGACCATGAGCTGCACGAAGCGACGCGCGGACAGCCGCTCCACCTCGGCACGGACCAGGTTCACGCGTCCACTCCCCGTACGTCGAGATCGATCACAGCATCGCCCGCACCGGGCGGCAGCCCCGAGTCGTCCACCTGCCGGGGCACCGACGGATGGCCGCCGGCGCCGGTCAGCTCCAGGAAGACGCTCTCCAGATCCGGCCGCAGCGGGGTCAGCTCGCCCACCCACAGCCCCTGTTCACCGAGCACCCGGCTGATCACCGTCGGGTCGGTCACGCCGCCCACCACCAGCGCCGCGCCATCCACGCGCGCCGTCAGCTCGGCCTCGTGCAGCAGCTCCACGGCGCGCTCCGGCTCGGCCACCCGGACCAGGAACTCGTGCCGGTCGTGGCCGGCCAGCACCTCGTTTACCCGGCCGGTCGCCACCCGCCGGCCCCGGGAAATGATCGTGACGTGGTCGCAGATCAGCTGGATCTCGCCCAGGATGTGACTGGACACCAGCACCGTCACCCCGGCCGCCGCCAGCGCCCGCATCAGGTCCCGCATCTCCCGGATGCCGGCCGGGTCCAGCCCGTTCGCCGGCTCGTCCAGGATGAGCAACTGCGGGTCCTTCAACAGTGCGGACGCCACCGCGAGTCGCTGCTTCATGCCCAGCGAGTAGCCCTTCACCCGCTCGTCGCCCCGGTCGCGCAGGCCCACCGTCTCCAGTACCTCGTCCACCCGCGCGATCGGCACCCCGCCGGCGCGGGCCAGCAGCCGCAGCGTGCGGTACCCGGTGAAGTTGCCGAAGAACTGCGGGCTCTCCACGATGGCGCCGACCCGACCGGCCACCCGCGGCAGCAGCTGTGGTGACGGCTCACCGAGCACACTCATCCGCCCACCGTCGGCCCGGACCAGGCCGAGCAGGGCACGCAGGGTGGTGGTCTTGCCGGAACCGTTCGGACCCAGGAACCCGTGGATCTGACCCGCCTCGACCAGCAGGTCGAACCCGTCAACCGCGACCCTCCGGCCGTTCCGCAGGCTGCGGAAGGTCTTGCGCAGACCCTCGATCTCGATGACCGCGCTCATCCGCGCGGCTCCGTACCTCGACGGGGCATGGGCCGTCCTCCGGGTGTGGTGATCAACGACACGGCGCCTCACCCTATGACCGGGGCGCCGCCCATGGGGGGCACCACGGCGGTGCGTGGTTGGATGGTCCGGTGACTGGTGACCTGATCCCCGGCGCTGCCAACGCCGCGCCTGCCGCCGCACCCGTGGACCCGGATCTGGTGGTCAGCCTCGACGGCGTCGGCGTACGCCGGTCCGGCACCGCCCTGCTGCAGGATCTGACCTGGCGGGTCGAGTTGGACGAGCGCTGGGTGGTGCTCGGTCCCAACGGGGCCGGCAAGACCACCCTGCTCAACCTCGCCGCCGGCCGGCTGCACCCCACCACCGGTGTCGCCCACGTGCTCGGCGAGCGGATCGGCCGCACCGACGTCAACGAGCTGCGTACCCGGATCGGGCTCTCCACCGCCGCGCTCGCCGAGCGCCTGCCCGCCGACGAGCGGGTCAGCGACGTGGTGGTGACCGCCGCCTGGTCGGTGGTCGGCCGCTGGCGGGAGAGCTACGACCGCGGCGACGAGGCGCGGGCGCGGGCGCTGCTGAGCCAGCTCGGCATCGGCGGTCTCGCCGAGCGCCGCTACGGCACCCTCTCCGAGGGTGAGCGCAAGCGGGTGCAGATCGCCCGCGCGCTGATGACCGACCCGGAGCTGCTGCTGCTCGACGAGCCCGCCGCCGGGCTCGACCTCGGCGGGCGGGAGGACCTCGTAGCCCGGCTGGCCGAGCTGGCGTACGACCCGGACGCCCCGGCCCTGGTGCTGGTCACCCACCATGTAGAGGAGATCCCACCGGGGTTCACCCACGCGCTGCTGCTGCGGGAGGGCGGGGTGGTCGCGCAGGGCCTGCTCGCCGAGACGCTGACCGGCGACAACCTCTCCAAGACCTTCGGCCTGCCGCTGGTGGTCGAGCGGTCCGGCGACCGCTACACCGCTCGCGCCGCCTGAGCGCCGGCAGGGCGGAGGTGACCGTGCCGCAGACCCGGGTGGTCGTGGTGGGCAGCGCCAACATGGACCTGGTCGCGATGGCGCCCGCGCTGCCCCGGCCGGGCGAGACGATGCTCGGCACCGACTTCGTGATGGTGCCCGGCGGCAAGGGCGCCAACCAGGCCGTCGCCGCGGCCAGGGCCGGCGCCTCCAGCGCCTTCCTCGGCGCGATCGGCTCCGACGCGTTCGGCGTCACCCTCAAGGCCCGCATTACCGCCGCCGGCGTGGACACCGGCCAACTGCGGGTGGTCTACGGCGCGTCCGGGGTGGCGCTGGTGATGGTCAACGCGCAGGGGGAGAACGCCATCGTGGTGACCCCCGGCGCGAACGACGCGTTGACCGGCCTGACCGAGGACGAACTGGCCACGGTACGCGGGGCCGATGTCCTGATCGCCCAGCTGGAGATCCCGGTGCAGACCGTGGCCTCCGCCGCGGTGGCCGCCCGCGCCGCCGGCACCCGGGTCATCCTGAACGCCGCCCCGGCCCGGGACCTCCCACCGGAGCTGCTCGCCGCGGTGGACGTGCTCGTCGTCAACGAGGGCGAGGCGCAGACGTTCACCGGCCGGGGTCGGGACGAGCCACGGGCGCTGCTCGACCTGGTGCCCCGGGCCGTGCTCACCCTCGGTGGTGAGGGCGCCTGGTACGTCGACCGCGAGGGCACCGAGGTGCACGTGCCCGCCGTCCGGGTCGACGTGGTCGACTCCACCGCGGCCGGCGACGCGTTCACCGCCGCGCTGGCCGTCGGCTGGGGCGAGGGACGCGACCTGGTCGACGCGGTGCGCTGGGCGTCGGCGGCCGGCGCGGCCTGCGTGCGCCGGCTCGGCGCCTCGGTGGCGCTGCCCCGCCGCGCCGAGATCGACGAGCTGTACGCCCCGGGCTGAGCCCACCCGCGCTACGCTGGCCGGTCGGCCGCCGCCCCGGTGCGAAAGGTTCGGCGCCCAGTTCGACGACCTGACCGCGCCACGCGCGTCGATCACCTGCGACTGCTGACCGGGCGGGCCGGCGAGGCTCAGCCGACCAGATCGTCGCTGAGCTTCTCGCCCCGCCGGCGCAGCATGCCCAGGCCCGGGATACCGGCAACGGCGAGCTTGAGGTCGCGGGTGACGTCGAGCAGATCGTGCAGGTCCGGCCCGACCCGGTCCAGGGTGGCCAGGATCGGCAGAATGTCCGCCGTCAGGTGCTGCTTGAGCTTGGGCAGCTCGTCGATCAGGCGGATCGCCGCGGTGACCTCCTCGTGGCTCAGCTCCCCGACGAACCGCCCCGCCATCGGCGCGGCCCGCCGCAGTGCCGGCTCGTACGCCGCCAGCAACTCGGCCGCCGTGGCCGCCGCCTCGGAAGCGGTGCCCACGGTGGCCGCGGCCCGGCCGGCGACCGTCTCGGCCTCGGCGACCACCGTCCCGGCCCGGCGGGCGACCTGATCGGCCTCCCGGACCACCACGGCCGCGGCCGTCGCCACCTCGGTGGCGGTGTCGATGGCGGTGGTCGCGGCGGCGCTGATCACGGCCACCTCACGGACCGCCGTCTCGGCGTCGGTGAGCACCTGGTCGGTCCGGTCCAACGTCGTCTCGATCCGATCGACGACGCCGTTGATCCGGGCCAGCAGCGCCTCCACCCCGTCCAGCACCGCGAACGCGCGGGCGGGCACGGCGGCGAGCGAGGCGGCCGAGCCGAGCGTCTGGTCGAGGGCGGAGCGGGTCAGGCCGACCACCGCGGCGGGTGTGGGGAGGGGAATCGCCATGGGATCAAGTGTGCGCCGCCCGCACCACAACCGCCCGACGGCGCTCGACGGCGGCCGGTTCCGGCGTCAGCGGTCGGTGCGGGCGACGCGCAGCGCCCACCAGATCAGGGGCGCCTGCATCGGTACCCGGCCGTAGGCGATGGCCCGCTTCGTCGGACGCCGGTGCCGCCAGCCCACCGCCATCTTCACGTTCGCCGGCAGCACGGCGATGAAGAGCGCGACGGCGGCCCGACCACCGGAGCGCCGGGTGGCCGGGTGCGCCACGGCCGCCGCCACCGCCAGCTCGGCGACACCGCTGGCGTACGTCCAGAAGCGGGCTGGGCCGGGCAGCGCGCGCGGCACGATCGGGTCGTAGACGCCGGGGCGAAGCAGGTGGGTGACGCCGGCCGCGGCGAGCAGCCCGGCCAGGGCGGCGGCCTCGCCACGGCGACTGGTCATCGATGCTCCCCCTGCTGCTCGACGGCGCGCTGCACGGCCCGGTAGATCTGCCCGAACCGTAACGCGTCGGGGGTGCGCAGCATCAACTGCTCCCGCCCGTGGTGCTGTATCCACAGCTCGTGCACGTGGCTGCCGCGCTCGTACGAGCGGTCCAGCCAGCCGAGCGGAATTTCCAGAAACGGGGTCAACGCCAGCGCCCCCACCGCACAGGCGGCGAGGATGATCAGCGCCATCTTCCAGTTGCCCCGGTCCTGCGCCGTGTAGGCGAGCGAGAGCACGCAGACCAGCGCGACCAGCGGGGGCAGGGAGAGCAGCAGGACCAGGACTCCGCGACCGAGCACCCGGCCGCGTACCGCGAGCGTCTTCGGGCCGCGTGCGTGCCAGACGAAAGTCACGTCGGGAAGTGCGACGACCTGACCACCCACCCGGATCGACTCCGAGGTCACCTGCACCGCGTCGTCCCGGTAATAGAGGGTCATCACCAAGCCTAACCACCCGCCGGCAACCCGGCAGCGCGTCGACGGCGGCCAGCGACAGCGCCGACGGTCGATCGGCTGAGATCTTGGACAGTTACCGTCCACGCCGAACGGTAACTGTCCAAGATCTCGTTCTAGGTTGGCCGTTATCGGCGGGTGGCCGGGCGGGCGGGGTGGTTGCGTTCGACCGCGCGCTGCACCGCCCGGTAGATCTGACCGAAGCGCAGTGCGTCGCCGGTGCGCAGCAGTCGTACCGGCTGGCCGCGCCAGCGCGCCCAGATTTCCAGTTGCCGGCTGCCCCGGGCGTACGAGCGGTCCAGGTGTTCGAAGAGGAAGTCGGCGATCGGGCCGACGGCCAGCCCCACCAGCACGGACGCGCCGACGATCGCGATCGTCACGGTGGGCGAGCGGTGCAGCCAGACGGCCACGGCGATGCCGAGCACGGCCGCGACCAGCGGACCGGCCAGCGCGGCGCCGATCGCACCCCGCCCGACGAGCACCCGCCAGGAGCGGCTGCCCCGGCGGTGCCAGATCATGGTGATGTCGGCCAGCGCGTAGCTGCGGCCGTCCACTCGGACGGCGGTGGAGGTGACCTGCACCGACCTGTCGTCGTAATAGGTGATCATGGCTGGACTCCCGCCCGCGGGGCTGACACCAGACTACTTACCCCAACGAGCCGGGTCGTAAGGTTGGCACGCGACTTCGACGAGGAAGTGAGGGCAGCGTGAGCGAGTTCGTTCGGCTGGAGACCAAGGACGGCATCGGCACCATCCGGCTGGAGCGGCCGCCGATGAACGCGCTCAACACCCAGGTGCAGGAGGAGTTGCGCGCCGCCGCGACGGCGGCGACCGCCGATCCGGAGGTCCGCGCCGTCATCGTGTACGGCGGGGAGAAGGTCTTCGCCGCGGGCGCGGACATCAAGCAGATGGCCGAGATGTCCTACGTGGACATGGCTGACCGGGCCGCGGACCTGTCCAGCGCGCTCGGCGCGATCGCCCGGATCCCCAAGCCGGTGGTCGCCGCGATCACCGGTTACGCCCTCGGCGGTGGCTGTGAGCTGGCCCTGGCCTGCGACTGGAGGGTGGTGGCCGAGGATGCCAAGCTCGGCCAGCCGGAGATCAAGCTGGGCATCATCCCCGGCGCCGGCGGCACCCAGCGGCTGGCCCGGCTGGTCGGCCCGGCCCGCGCCAAGGATCTGATCATGTCCGGGCGGATGGTGGACGCGCAGGAGGCGTTGCGCATCGGCCTGGCCGACCGGGTTGTCCCGGCAGCCGAGGTGTACGAGGCGGCGGTCGCGCTGGTGAAGCCGTACCTGACCGGGCCGGTGCAGGCGCTGCGCGCGGCGAAGCTGGCGGTCGACGGTGGCCTGGACATGGACCTGAACTCGGGCCTGGCCTGGGAGAGTCAGCTCTTCGCGGCGTTGTTCGCCACCGACGACCGGCGCGAGGGCATGGCGGCGTTCGTCGAGAAGCGCAAGCCGGGCTTCACGGGCCGCTGACCGGCCGGGGCCGCGGTCCGTGCCGCCGCCCCGACGGTGAGCCGAGAACGGTTCACATTCTGCCTACCGGCCAGTAGCGTGGGCCTCCGGTCTGAAGCGACGAAGGGGAGCGGCGATGACGGAGCGGGTCGAAGGTCACGGCGGGGAGTTGGCGCTCGCGGCGCTGCGGGCGCACGGGGTGCGCGAAATGTTCACCCTCTCCGGCGGGCACGTCTTCCCGCTCTACGACGCCGCGCACAAGACCGGCTTCCCGATCTACGACGTCCGGCACGAGCAGTCCGCCGTCTTCGCCGCCGAGGCGGTGGCCAAGCTTCAGCGTCGTCCCGGCCTCGCCGTGCTCACCGCCGGGCCCGGCGTCACCAACGGCATCTCGGGCATGACCAGTGCCTTCTTCAATGCCTCCCCGGTGCTGGTGCTCGGGGGCAGGGCGCCCGCGTTCCGCTGGGGCTCGGGCAGCCTCCAGGAGATGGACCACCTGCCGCTGGTCGCCCCGGTCACTAAGCACGCCGAGACGGTGTTCAGCACCGACGACATCCCACGTGCGGTGGGTGCGGCGCTCACCGCGGCGCTCACGCCGCACCGCGGGCCGGCCTTCCTCGACTTCCCGCTGGAGACGGTCTTCTCGGTCGCCGAGGCCGACGTGCCCGCGCCGACCGGCATCGACCCGGTCGAGCCGGACCCGGAGGAGGTCGCCCGGGCCGCGACGCTGATCGCCGGGGCGCAGCGGCCGGTCATCATCGCCGGCTCCGACGTGTACGCCGGCGACGCGGTCGCCGCGCTGCGGGAGGCGGCCGAGGCGTTGCAGGTGCCGGTCTTCACCAACGGGATGGGCCGTGGCTCGCTCCCGCCGGAGCACCCGCTCGCCTTCGCCAAGGCCCGCCGGGCCGCGCTCTCCGGCGCCGACGTGGTCGTGGTGGTCGGCACCCCGCTGGACTTCCGGCTCAGCTTCGGTGACTTCGGTGACGCCAAGGTGGTGCACATCGTCGACGCGCCCAGCCAGCGCGCCGGGCATGTGCAGCCGGCCGCCGCACCCGCCGGCGACCTGCGCCTGATCCTCTCCGCGCTGGCCGACCACGCGGGTGACCGGGCCGACCACAGCGGCTGGATCGCTGACCTGCGCGCCGCCGAGGACGCGGCCCGGGCCCGCGACGCGGCCGAGATGGCCGCCGAGACCGACCCGATCCGGCCGGCGCGGATCTACGGCGAGCTGCGCCGGGTGCTGGCCCGCGACGCGATCACCATCGGCGACGGCGGTGACTTCGTCTCGTACGCCGGGCGGTACCTGGAGCCGGCGCAGCCCGGCACCTGGCTGGACCCGGGCCCGTACGGCTGCCTGGGCACCGGCATGGGCTACGCGATGGGCGCCCGGGTCAGTCACCCGGATCGGCAGATCTGCGTGCTGATGGGCGACGGGGCCGCCGGCTTCTCGCTGATGGACGTCGAGTCGCTGGTCCGCCAGAAGCTGCCGGTCGTGATCGTCGTCGGCAACAACGGCATCTGGGGTCTGGAGAAGCACCCGATGCGGGCCATGTACGGCTACGACGTCGCGGCCGACCTCCAGCCGGAGTTGCGCTACGACACGGTGGTCAGCGCGCTCGGCGGCGCGGGGGAGACGGTCGCCAAGGCCGCCGACCTGGGGCCGGCCCTGCAGCGGGCGTTCGACGCCGGAGTGCCGTACCTGGTCAACGTGCTCACTGACCCGACCGACGCGTACCCCCGGTCGTCGAACCTGGCCTGAGTCGCACCCGCCGCCGCGCCGTCGCCCCCCAGCGGGCGGCGGCGCGGCGTCGTCCGGCAGCTAAATCAGCGGAATGTCGGCGCCGGTCGTCGTAACGTCAGCCGGGGATCGGCGGGGATGTCAGACCTGTCGCCCATGGTGGTGTCACCACCGGAGACGACAGGGAGTTGCGATGGACTACGCGATCCGCGCCGAGGGCCTGGTGCGGCGTTTCGGCGCCACCACCGCCCTCGCCGGCGTTGATCTGGCGGTTCCGACCGGGACCGTCTTCGGCCTGCTCGGGCCGAATGGCGCCGGCAAGACCACCGCGGTGCGGGTGCTCGCCACCCTGCTGCGCGCCGACGAGGGCCGTGCCACGGTCGGCGGCTTCGACGTCGTCCGCGACGCCCATCAGGTGCGTCAACTGATCGGTCTGACCGGCCAGTACGCATCGGTCGACGAGACCCTGACCGGCGCGGAGAATCTGCTGCTGATCGGCCGGCTGCTCGGGCTGAGCCGGGCCGACGCCAAGCAGCGCGCCCGTCAACTGCTCGCCGATTTCCAGCTCAGCGACGCCGCCGACCGGGCCGCCAAGACCTTCTCCGGCGGTATGCGGCGCCGGCTGGATCTCGCCGCCAGCCTGGTCGGCCGGCCGCAGGTGCTCTTCCTCGACGAACCGACCACCGGCCTGGACCCGCGCAGCCGCAACGACCTGTGGGACATCGTCCGCGCCCTGGTCTCCGACGGGGTGACGGTGCTGCTCACCACCCAGTACCTGGAGGAGGCCGACCAGCTCGCCGGGGAGATCGCGGTGGTCGACCACGGCCGGGTGATCGCGCAGGGCACGCCGGAGGAGCTGAAGGCCAAGACCGGCGGTCAGACCCTCACCGTGCGACCGGCCGACCTCGCCGACCTGGGCGCCGTGACCGCCATCGCCCACGCGGTGTCCGGCGCGTCTCCCGAGGTTGCCCAGAACGCGGTCACCGTCGCGGTGAACGACCCCGGTGTGCTGCCCGCGGTGGTGAGCCGCCTCGACGCGGCCGAGATCGCGGTCGCCGAGCTGGCGCTGCGCGGCGCCAGTCTGGACGAGGTCTTCCTCTCCCTCACCGGCCACCGGGCCGAGGACGCCCCGGCCGGCACCGACCTGGAAAGGACCCCCGCATGACCGCCGCCACTCTCGCCCCTGCTCTGACGCCGGCCCGCCGGCTCAGTCCCGCCGCCGGGCTGCGGCATACCTTCACGCTGGCCTGGCGCAGCCTGGTGCAGATCAAGCACAACCCGATGGAGCTGCTCGACCTGAGCATCCAGCCGGTGATGTTCGTGCTGCTGTTCACCTACGTCTTCGGCACCGCCATCGCCGGGTCCTCCGGCGAGTACCTCACCTTCATGCTGCCCGGCATCATGGTGCAGAACGCGCTCTTCGCCACCATGACGACCGGGTTCGGGTTGAACAACGACCTCACCAAGGGCGTCTTTGACCGGCTCCGGGCGCTGCCCATCGCCCGGTGGGCGCCGCTGGCCGGCCGGATCCTCGCCGACACCGTCAAGCAGGCCTGGTCGATCGCGCTGCTGCTCGGCGTCGGAGCGATCCTGGGCTTCCGGGTCGGCAACGGGCTGCTCGGGGTGGTCGGGGCGTTCGCGCTGCTGCTGGCGTTCACGCTGGCCGCGTCCTGGATCTCGGTGCTGGTCGGGGTGCTGGTGAGCGAGCCGGACAAGGTGCAGATCTTCGGCTTCATGGTGATCTTCCCGCTGACCTTCACCAGCAACATCTTCGTGCCCACCAACCGCATGCCCGGCTGGCTGCAGAACTGGGTGGAGGTCAACCCGGTGACCGTGGTGGCCGACGCGCTACGCGGCCTCCTGGTCGGCGGCCCGGTCGCCGGCCCGGTGCTCCAGACGCTGCTCTGGGGCGCCGGCATCGCGGTGATCTTCGCTCCGCTGGCGGTGCGTGGGCTCAAGCGTCGGGTGTGACCCGCGGCTGTCGGCCTGGGCCGCCGTGACCTGCTCGGGCGCGGTGGCCAAGGTGTGGTGGCCAGGCGCGGGTGGGTCTCACACCTCCGGCCGGTCACCCTCGCGCGGCGGCTCGCCGTCGCGGTGGCGCAGGTCGTCCTCGCGCCGGCGCAGGTCTTCCTCCCAGCGGCGGAAGAGCTCCTGGTCCTGCTGCTGCGAGCGCTCCTGCACGGAGCGGAGGAATTCCGGGTCGTCGTCGGGGGCGACCGGGCGGCGGCGCTCGGCGGGGCGGTTGCCGGTCGGCCAGGCCTTGCGGGCGCCGGAGCCGGGCTCCCGGCCGGCGACGAACCAGGCGATCGAGCCGACCAGCGGGAAGAACAAGATGATCAGCACCCAGGCGATCCGGGGCAGGGCGCGGATCTGGCCCTCCTCGGCGGAGAGACAGCTGATCAGCGCGCAGACGGCGAGGACGATCTGCACCAGGAAGAGGAGTACGTACAGCCGGGCCATGCACCTATCATGGCTCACCCGGTCCCGTCACCACAGTCCGCGAACCACCAGTAGCGCACCGAGCAGCGCGAGCCCGGCGATGGCCAGCGCGACCAGGGGCAGTGTCCGACCGCCGGTGCGCGCCGGTCCCGTTCCGGTGCCCCGCGACCAGCACAGCACGAGCACCGCCCCCCAGAGCAGCACGGCGGCGCCGGCGATCAGCGCGCCGCTCGGGTCGCCGGTCGACCCGAGCCGGACGGCCAGCGCGGTCACCACGGTCAGCGCCAGCGCCGTCCGTCGCCAGGCCAGCCGGGTCCGCTCCGGTTGCAGCCCGGGGTCACGCCCGCCGTGCACCGCCCGGCCCGGCTCGCCGGTCACGATTCGCCGATCGCCCGGACCAGCACCGCGACCACCAGCAGCGCCGCGCCGGCACCGACGGCGAGGGCGAGGATGGCGGGGAAACGGGAGGCGGGCAGCTCCTGACCGAGCCGGATGGCCCGTTCGGTCCGCGCCCAGTGGTCCACCGCGCGGACGGCGACGGCGCCGCCGAGCAGCAGCAGCGCGACGGAGATCGCCTCCCGCAGGTGGGCCAGCGGCAGCGGCGGCAGGAACTGCGCGGTGGCCAGGCCGCCGCCGACCAGCGCCAGGCCGGTGCGCAGCCAGGCCAGGAAGGTGCGCTCGTTGGCCAGGGAGAAGCGGTAGTCGGGTGTCTCGCCGACCGAGCGTAGGTCCGCCGGGTCGAACCACCGCCTGATCGCTTCCCTCACGCTGCCGATTATCCGCTTGTCCTGCCGCTTAACCTGAGCCGGTGACCGACCTTGACGTGATGACCTTGCGCGCCGCCTACGACAACCAGCTCCGCCCGGAGATCCCCGATCCGGTCCCGGCCGGGGTGACGGTGGAGCGGGACGGGCCGCTGGTCCGGATCATCGGGCTCGACGCCGGCGGATTCCTCACCTACCGCGACCTGGGCGGGTTGACCGGCGACGCGCTGGACGAGCTGATCGCCCGGCAGGTGGAGCTGTTCCGCCAGCGCGGCGAGTCGGTGGAGTGGAAGCTCAACGGGCACGACGAGCCGGCGGATCTGGCGGACCGCTTGCGCGCGGCCGGCTTCGTGGCGCAGGAGCGGGAGACCGTGGTGGTCGGGCCGGTCGCGCCCCTGGCGGCCGCGCTACCGGTCGCCCCCGAGGGGGTACGCCTGCGTGAGGTGACCTCCCGGGCCGACCTGGAGCGGATCGCCGCCATGGAGGAGGAGGTCTGGCAGGCGGACCGCTCGCACCTGGTCTGGGGGCTGGCCAAGGAGATCGACGCCGACCCGCACTCGATCACGGTGGTGGTGGCCGAGGCGGACGAGACGGTGGTGAGCGCCGGCTGGGTGCGGTTCCCGGCGAACAGCCGCTTCGGCACGCTCTGGGGCGGGTCCACCCTGCCGCAGTGGCGGCGCAAGGGCATCTACCGGGCGCTGGTCACCTACCGGGCGCGGCTGGCCGACCAGCGGGGCCGGACGCTGCTGCAGGTCGACGCGTCCGAGGACAGCCGGCCGATCCTGCAGCGGCTCGGCCTCGTCCCGGTCACCACCACCACCCCGTACGTCTACACTCCGTGATCATGGAGCAACGGTTGACGGACGAGGAGCGGCTGACCCTCAAGACGGGGGCGTTCGGGGCCGTCTTCCTGGTCTCCAACGCCGAGCCGGGCATGCTGGGCGTGATCCGGGAGAGCGTCGCCGCCTCCGGCGCGCTGGCCGGCGCCAGCGGGGTGGTCAAGGAGGCGTTGACCACGGGTCCGCTGCCCCGGATGCCCCGGGACTCCCAGTTGGAGATCGAGTCGGTGGTGCTGCCGGCTCTCGACCGGGCGATGCGGATCCTGCGGGAGAAGTCACCGGCGGACGTGGACGCGTACCGCGCGGTGGTGTTGACCGCGGCGGACCGGGTGGCGCGGGCGCACGACGGGGTGGCCCCGGAGGAGGCGGCGGTCATCGACCGGATCCGGGGCGCGCTGGCCTGACCGGCCTGCTCCGCGGCCGGCGTCGGTGAGCTGTGTCACTCTGAGTGCCCCGGGGGCCGCAACCTACTGGCAGGTAACATTGCGCCGTGGGCAACCGCACAGCACTCCGCGGTTGACCCGGCGTCGACCGACGCGCGAGGCTGCGCCCGAGACCGGGCGAGCGAATCGCAACACCACACAGGAGGGTCGTCGAAGCGCGATGAATATCGTCGTACTCGTCAAGCAGGTGCCTGATTCGGGCGCGGACCGCAACCTGCGCAATGACGACAACACCGTCGACCGCGGTTCGGCGAACAACGTGATCAATGAGATGGACGAGTACGCCATCGAGGAGGCGCTGAAGATCAAGGAGGCGCACGGCGGCGAGGTCACCATCCTGACCATGGGTCCGGACCGGGCGACCGAGTCGATCCGCAAGGCGCTCTCCATGGGCCCGGACAAGGCCGTCCACGTGCTGGACGACGCCCTGCACGGTTCCTGTGCGGTGGCCACCTCGAAGGTGCTCGCCGCCGCGCTCGGTCAGCTCAACGCCGACCTGGTGATCTGCGGCGCGGAGTCCACCGACGGCCGGGTCCAGGTCTTGTCGCACATGATCGCCGAGCGGCTCGGCGTCGCGGCGCTCACCGGTGCGCGCAAGCTCACCGTCGACGGCGCCACGCTGACCGTCGAGCGGCAGACCGAGGAGGGCTACGAGGTCGTCACCGCCGCTACCCCGGCCGTGGTCTCCGTCTGGGACACCATCAACGAGCCGCGCTACCCCTCCTTCAAGGGCATCATGGCCGCCAAGAAGAAGCCGGTGCAGACGCTCTCCCTGGCCGACCTCGGGGTCGCGCAGACCGAGGTGGGCTTCGACGGCGCCACCAGCGCCGTCGTCGAGCACACCAAGCGCCCGCCGCGGTCCGGCGGCGCCAAGATCACCGACGAGGGCCAGGGCGGCGTCAAGCTGGTCGAGTTCCTCGCTACCGAGAAGTTCGTGTGAGAGCGGGGTCTGGACATGTCTGAGGTTCTCGTCGTCGTCGAAGCCACCAAGGAATTCGGCGTCAAGAAGGTCACCCTGGAGATGCTCACCCTCGCCCGCGAGCTGGGCACCCCGAGCGCGGTGGTGCTCGGCGGTGCTGGCGCCGCGGAGGCGCTGAGCGCCAAGCTGGGCGAGTACGGCGCGGAGAAGATCTACGCCGCCGAGGGTGACGAGATCGACGGCTACCTGGTGGCCCCCAAGGCCACCGTGCTGGCCGAGCTGGTCAAGCGGGTGCAGCCGGCCGCCGTGCTGCTGGCCTCGGCGCAGGAGGGCAAGGAGATCGCCGCCCGGCTCGCCGTCAAGCTGGACAACGGCATCCTGACCGATGTCGTCGGCCTCGACGCCGACGGCACCGCCACGCAGGTCGCCTTCGCCGGCTCCACCATCGTCAAGTCCAAGGTCACCAGGGGCCTGCCGCTGGTCACCGTCCGCCCCAACTCGGTCAACCCGACCCCGGCGGCGGCCACCCCGGCGATCGAGCAGCTCACCGTGTCGGTCACCGACACCGACAAGCTGGCGAAGGTCGTCGACCGGGTCGCCGAGCAGAAGGGCTCCCGCCCCGAGCTGACCGAGGCCGGCGTGGTCGTCTCCGGCGGTCGCGGCGTCGGCAACGCCGACAACTTCAAGCTGGTCGAGGAGCTGGCCGACCTGCTCGGCGGCGCCGTCGGCGCGTCCCGCGCCGCGGTCGACTCCGGCTTCTACCCGCACCAGTTCCAGGTGGGCCAGACCGGCAAGACGGTCTCCCCGCAGCTGTACGTCGCGCTCGGCATCTCCGGTGCCATCCAGCACCGCGCCGGCATGCAGACCTCGAAGACCATCGTCGCGGTCAACAAGGACGGCGAGGCGCCGATCTTCGAGCTGGCCGACTTCGGCGTGGTGGGGGATCTGTTCAAGGTCGTTCCGCAGGCCGCCGAGGAGATTCGCAAGCGCAAGTGACGCTCCCGGGGCGCCGCCGAACGGTGGCGCGCCGGACCGTACGACGACGAGTGGCCGCCCGGGTGTCGGGCGGCCACTCGTCGTTTCCGCATGGAACTCGTCGTTTCCCGGCGGTGGAAAGGGAGCTGATCGGCGGGCCGGGGAGCTGAGCCGGCCCGCCGATCAGCCCGTCAGGGTGCCCCTCAGCAGGCTGTCGCCGGAGTGACGGGTGTTGTTGTCGTACTGCTCGGCGGAGACGTCGACCACCGTGTAGCTCTTCAGGTCGACATTCGGGGGCAGTGGCAGCAGAGCGTCCGCGTCGGCACCGAGGGTGCCGATCGAGAACATCTCCATGGTCGTCGGGTTGATGAGCCAGACCTCGTAGTACCCCGACACGCGCGGGAGATTCGCCACGTGCAGATGTAGTTGGCCGTTCTGGAGCACCCGCGCGTCACCCTGGGCCGACTTCGGTGTCGAACCGAAGGCAGCGAGCGGCGCGCTGGCCACCACCGGCTGCGTCGGAGCGGGCTCCGGGTCGTCCTGGCGCAGCACCGACACCGTGCCCACCACGCCGACCGCCGCGGCCGCGACCGCGGTGACCGCGGTGGCCGCCCAGCCCGACCGGCGAGCGCGACGGCGGGACCGGGAGCGGGTCGTCCGACCGGTGGCACCGGGCCCCGCTGGCTCGTCCGTCGTACCGCTGATCGGCCCGGCCACCTGCCGTCGACGCGTCTCGGTCAGCGACGGCAGGGCCTCCGCGGCGCTGATCTCCGCCGTGATGCCCTGCCAGACGTGCTCCGGCGGGTCGGGCAGGTCAGCCAACCCCTGCGTCTCCGCGCCGAGCCCGGCCACCTGCTGGAGGCTCTCCATCTCCACCCGGCAGTGCGCGCAGGTGTCGAGGTGGGTGCTCTCCCCGTTGTCCGCCTCGCTCTCACCGAGCGCCAGAAAGACCAGCCGGTCGTGGTCCAGGTGCTGCACCGTCCACCTCCCATCTGCGTTTCAAGCTCGCCATGCCGCGCCGGATGTGACTCTTCACGGTGCCCAGCGGCACGCCGGTCACCGCGGCTATCTGCTGGTGGGTCAGGTCGTCGTAGAACGCCAGCTCCAGCATGCGTCGTTGGTCGTCCGGCAGGCGAGCCAGCTCGTCGGCGACCACCAGCCGATCGACCACCCGGTCCGGATCGGGACCGCTCTGCGCCGGCTCGGGCAGCTGGCGGACGGTCTCGACCACCCGGGTCTCCCGGGCCGTGGCCCGCATCCGGTCGATCACCTTGCGCCGGCCGATGCCGAGCAGCCAACCGATCAGCGAACCCTTGGCCGGATCGAAGGTCTCCCGCCCCAGCCAGGCGCCGACGAACGTCGCCTGGGTCACGTCCTCGGCGTCGCTGCGGTTGGCCAGCATGGAGGTGGCCAGGTGCAGCACGGCGCGGCCGTACCGGTCGTACGCCTCGCGGAGCGCGACCTCGTCGCCAGCGCGGAACCGGAGGGCGAGGTCGTCCACCGGGAGGTCGGGTTCCTGTCCGGACGCCGTCATCGGGCTGCTCGCCTTCGATGGGGCATGCCCGACTGTAACTCCCACAGCCTCCGCCCCACTCTCCCCGTCGATGTCATCTCACCAAGCTCTTCGTTCCCCGGACCCGGTTCGGATGCGGACCGGGCCGAAAAAAGAAATCCACGTCCGATCGCATCCACCCGTCGCGGAGCCGGCGTAACCCGTTCTGCAAGCCAGGCCTGACGAATCAGCACCAATCAGCAGGAGGCAGACATGCAGCTCTCGTACTTCCGTCGGGTCGCCGCCGGTGGAGCCGTCGCCGCGCTGGCCTTCGCCGGCGTCGGCGCGTTCACCGCCACCCCCGCGTACGCCGCCACGTCGAAGGTCTCCGTCGTGCACGGCATCCCGGACACCCCGGTCGACGTCTACGTCAACGGCAAGAAGACCCTCGACAACTTCAAGCCCGGCGACGTGGCCGGCCCGCTGAACCTGGAGGAGGGCGAGTACGACATCGCGCTCACCAAGCCCGGTGAGGCGATCGACAAGGCGATCCTCAAGGTCGACGACGCCGCGGTGCCGGGCGGGGCGAACATCAGCATCGCGGCACACCTCGACGCCGCCGGCCAGCCGAAGATCACCCCGTTCGCGAACGACGTCTCCACGGTCGACGCCGGCAAGGCCCGGCTGATCGTGCGGCACACCGCCGCCGCCCCGGAGGTGGACGTCCGTGCCGGTGGCACCCCGGTCTTCGAGGGCCTGACCAACCCGAACGAGGCCAAGGGCGACGTCGACGCGGGCAGCGTGCAGGCGGACGTGGTGCTCGCCGGCACCGACACCGTTGCCATCGGCCCGGCGGACCTCAACCTCAAGGAGGGCACCGCGACGATCGTCTACGCGATCGGCTCGGCCGAGGCCAAGAACCTCGACGTGGTCGCCCAGACCATCACCGGCCTGCACTCCGCCCCGGGCGGCGTGCCCAGCGGTGACGGTGGTCAGGCCGGCACGGGCGTGGACACCTGGTGGTACGTGCTCACCGGTGCCGGCGTACTCCTGCTGCTCGGCGGTGGGGTGCGGATGGCCACCGCGCGGACCGGCCGCAAGTGACGGTTCGCAACCGCGGCGCGCTGGCGGCCCTGGCCGCCGGCGTTGCCGCGCTCACCGTCGCGACCCTGGTGGCGTGCGGCTCCCAGCCCGCCGACGACGTCGGCGCCGAGGAGGCGAGCGCGCTGGCCACCGCCACCGCCGCGCCGCCGGCGGCCGCCCCGTCGGTCCCGGTCACCGCCGGGGGACTGCCGGCCGGCGCAGTGACCGTCCCGCCGGTCCGCCTGGTGATCCCGGAGATCGGCGTCACCGCCACGGTCGACGCGGTCGGCATCAACCAGCGGACCAACGAGTTCGAGGTGCCGCCGAGCGTCGACCGGATCGGCTGGTACCGGTACGGCCCCGGCCTGGAGGCGGACGCCGGCTCGGTGGTCATCGCCGGCCACGTGGACAGCGCCAGGCAGGGCAGGGGAGCGTTCTTCCGGCTGCGCGAGCTGGGCCAGGGGGACACCCTGACCGCGGCCGGCAGCGACGGCAAGGCCCGGCGGTACCGGGTCGTCGCCCGGGAGGAGTACGCCAAGACCAGGATCCCGCTGGACCGGTACTTCGCCCGGGACGGCAAGCCACGGCTGACCCTGATCACCTGCGGAGGGCCGTTCGACGCCGCGGCGCGCAGGTACCGGGACAACATCGTCGTCACCGCGGTGCCGGCCTGACCGGATGGCTCGACCGCGGCCGTTCGACGGGCGGACCCGGGGGTCGAGGTGGGGAGGGTCGCGCCCTTCCCGCCCCGGCGGTGCCACGCCCAGGGAGGGTCGCGGGTTCCGGCTGTCGGCCGGGCCCCCTCCCGCATCCGGTCCCCGCCCGGTCAGCCGTAGGCTGAACGGTGATGGCATACCTGGATCACGCGGCGACGACTCCGATGCTCGACGAGGCACTGGAGGCGTACGTCGCCACCGCCCGCGAGGTCGGCAACGCGTCCTCCCTGCACGCGGCGGGTCGCCGTGCCCGCCGCCGCGTCGAGGAGTCGCGCGAGCGCGTCGCCGCCGTGCTGGGTGCCCGGCCGTCCGAGGTGATTTTCACCGGCGGCGGCACGGAGAGCGACAACCTCGCGGTCAAGGGCATCTTCTGGGCGCGGCGCGGGGCCGGCCCCGACCGCCGGCGGGTGATCTCCAGTGCCGTCGAGCACCACGCGGTGCTTGACGCGGTGGACTGGCTGGCCCAGCACGAGGGGGCCGAGGTCGGCTGGCTGCCGGTGGACGCCGCCGGTCGACTCGACCCGAACGACCTGCGCGCCGAACTGGCCGCGCACGCCGACCGGGTGGCCGTGGTCACCGCCATGTGGGCGAACAACGAGGTCGGCACCATCCAGCCGGTGGCCGAACTGGCCGCCGTCGCCGCCGAACACGGCGTGCCGTTCCACACCGACGCCATCCAGGCGGTCGGGCAGGTGCCGGTCGACTTCGCCGCGAGCGGCGTCGCCGCGCTGACCGTCACCGGACACAAGCTGGGTGGCCCGACCGGGGTGGGCGCGCTGCTGCTCGCCCGGGACGTGGCGGCCACGCCGCTGCTGCACGGCGGCGGACAGGAACGTGACGTCCGCTCCGGCACCCTGGACACCGCCGGCATCGTCGCCTTCGCGGTCGCTGTCGAGGCGGCGGTGAAGGGCCAGCAGGAGTACGCGGCCCGGGTGGCCGCGCTCCGCGACGACCTGATCGAGCGGGTCCGCCGGGCGGTGCCCGAGGTGGTCTACAACGGCGACCCGGTCGACCGGCTGCCCGGCAACGCGCACTTCTCCTTCCCTGGCTGCGAGGGTGACGCCCTGCTTCTCCTGCTCGACGCCCAGGGCATCGCCTGCTCGACGGGTTCGGCCTGCTCAGCCGGGGTGGCCCAGCCCTCGCACGTACTGCTGGCGATGGGCGCCGACGACGACCGCGCCCGCTCCTCGCTGCGCTTCACGCTCGGGCACACCAGCACGCAGGACGAGATCGACGCCCTCATCGCGGCCCTCCCCGCCGCCGTCGACCGCGCCCGCCGAGCCGCCGCCCTCCGCACCCCCCGCTGACACCCCCCGGCCAGGGCCGGGATGGAGCTGGGTCGGGTGCGGGCGCGAAGGGTCGCCGGCCGGGGTGGATAGGCTGGAGGAGGGAAGGGAGTCAGCTGGTGAAGGTGTTGGCGGCGATGTCGGGCGGGGTTGACTCGGCCGTGGCGGCGGCGCGGGCGGTGGCGGCCGGGCATGACGTGACCGGGGTGCACCTGGCGCTGGCCCGCAATCCGCAGACCTACCGGACCGGGGCGCGCGGCTGCTGCACGCTGGAGGACTCCCGGGACGCCCGGCGGGCCGCCGACGTGATCGGCATCCCGTTCTACGTCTGGGACATGGCCGACCGGTTCCACGAGGACGTGGTGGACGACTTCGTGGCCGAGTACGCCGCCGGTCGTACGCCGAATCCCTGCCTGCGCTGCAACGAGAAGATCAAGTTTGCCGCGGTGCTGGACCGGGCGGTGGCCCTGGGCTTCGACGCGGTGGTCACCGGCCACCACGCCCGCCTCGGCCCCGACGGGCTGCTGCGCCGCAGTGTCGACGTGGCCAAGGACCAGTCGTACGTGCTGGCCGTGCTCACCCGCGAGCAGCTGGACCGCTCGATCTTCCCGCTCGGCGACTCGACCAAGGCGCAGGTCCGCGCCGAGGCCGCCGAGCGTGGCCTGGCGGTGGCCGACAAGCCGGACTCGCACGACATCTGCTTCATCGCCGACGGCGACACCCGCGGCTTCCTGGCCGGCCGCCTCGGCGAGGCGCCCGGCGACGTGGTGGACGCGAGCACCGGCGCGGTGGTCGGCAGCCACACCGGGGCGTACGCGTACACGGTGGGCCAGCGTCGCGGGCTGCACCTGGACCGGCCCGCCCCGGACGGCCGGCCGCGCTACGTGCTCTCCATCACGCCCAAGACCAACACAGTGACGGTCGGCCCGGCCGAGGCGCTGGAGGTGTCCCGGGTACGTGCCGAACGGCCGGTCTGGACGGGTGGCCCACGCCCGGACGCGCCGGTCGAGTGCGAGGTGCAGTTGCGCGCGCACGGCGACGTGGTGCCGGCCACCGTCGCCCTCGACGGCGCCACGCTCCACGCCGAGCTGCGCCGGCCGGCACGCGGCGTCGCCGCAGGCCAGGCCGTGGTGGCGTACCGGCCGGACCCGGCCGGCGACGTGGTCCTCGGCTCCGCCACCATCACCGGCTGACCCGGCACACCATCGCCCTGGCCGTCGCGGCCCGGGCGGCCGGCGTACCGGATACCCTTCCGCCGTGACAGATCAGGTGTGGCCCTGGCCGGCCGGCGCCGCGACCGGCATCGGTTCGCTGCCCGGCACCGACATCGCCGAGGCCCAGCGTGTGGTCCTCGGTGAGCTTCCCGCGCTGCCCCACCTTCCCGAGCTGCCGGCCCGCGGCCCGGGAGCCGACCTGATCGGCCGCAGCGCGGGGCTGCTGGTCGAGCTGCCCGTCGAGCTGTACAGCGGGCGTTGGCGGGTCGCCCCGCGCCCGGGTCGCGACCTGCGTCGGGCCCGCGACCTGATGGAACGCGACCTGGACCAGCTCGCCGAGCAGGCCGAGGAGTACGCGGGCCCGATCAAGGTGCAGGCCGGCGGCCCGCTCACCCTGGCCGCCGCCCTGGAGCTGCCGATCGGCGGCCGGCTGCTGCGCGACCCCGGCGCGGTCCGTGACCTGACCGGCTCCCTCGCCGAGGGGCTGCGCGCGCACGTCGCCGCGGTCGCCCGACGACTGCCCCGCGCCTCGGTGCTGCTCCAGCTGGACGAGCCGTCGCTGCCGACCGTGCTGGCCGGGCGGGTGCCCACCGAAAGCGGGCTGGGCGCGTACCGGGCGGTGGAGTCGGCGGACGCGGCGGCGCTGCTGCGCACCGTCGTCGAGGCCGCTGGCGTGCCGACCGTGGTGCACTGCTGCGCCCCGGACGTGCCGCTGGAGTTGATCCGCTCGACGGGCGCCGCCGGGGTGGCCCTCGACCTGGACCTGCTCACCGAGCTGGACCCGCTGGGCGAGGCGATCGACGCCGGCCTCGGGTTGCTGGCCGGGGCCGTGCCGACCCGACCGCCGTCGACCGGCCAGGCGCCGACGTCCGCGCAGGTGGCCGACCGGGTGCGCCAGCTCTGGGACCGGCTCGGGTTCCCCCGCCGGCAGCTCGCCCAGCAGGTGGTCATCACCCCGGCCTGCGGTTTGGCCGGAGCCAGCCCGGAGTACGCCCGGGTGGTGCTGGCCGCGTGCCGGGACGCCGGCCGGCGGCTCGCCGAGGACTGAGGTTTCCTGTCGTACCCGCTGGGCAGGATGACGGACATGATTGGACAGCTACGTTCAGTGGTGATCGACTGCCCCGATCCGCGGGCACTGGCGGCGTTCTACGCGGAGCTGCTCGGTGTAGCCCTGGCCGAGGGTGACTCCGATGACGACGAGTGGGTGGTGCTGGGCGGTCCGCCCGGGCACCAGCCCCGCCTGGCGTTCCAGCGTGCGCTCAACCTGCGTCCGCCGGCCTGGCCGGACCCGGAGCGCCCCCAGCAGTTCCACCTCGACGTGACGGTGGACGACATCGAGGCCGCCGAGAAGGCGGCGCTCGCACTGGGCGCCCGCCGGTTGCCCGGCGAGGGCGAGGGCTTCCGGGTCTACGCCGACCCGGTCGGCCACCCGTTCTGTCTCTGCTGGGACTGACCCTGGCGTGGGTCGCGGCGGCCGGGCATCATGGCCGCCGTGACCCACGACCCTCTGCGCGCCTCTGGCTCGCTCTTCGGCCTTGCCTATGGTGACGCGCTCGGCAAGCCGACGGAATTCCTGACCGTCGCCGAGATCGAGCACCGGTACGGGCCGGCCGGTCCGCGCGAGCTGACCGGCGAGCCGGCGCTGGTCACCGACGACACCCAGATGGCGCTGGCGGTGGGCTGGGCGCTGCACGAGGCTCCGTCGCTCACCCCGCAGGGGGTGGAGCCGCTGCTCCGGCGGCGCTTCTTGGCCTGGGCGGTCAGCCCGGACAACAACCGCGCCCCCGGCATGACCTGCCTGCGCGCCTGCGCCGACCTGGGTCGCGGGCTCCGCTGGCAGGAGGCCACGGTGGCCGGGTCCAAGGGGTGCGGGGCCAACATGCGGGTCACGCCGGTCGGGTTGCTCGACGTGGATCTGGACACGCTGGCCGGGTTGGCGCAGTTGCAGGCCGGGCTGACCCACGGCCATCCGACCGGGTTGGCGGCCAGCGAGCTCACCGCGTACGCGGTCTTCGCCCTGCGCGGGGGCGCCGGGCTGCCCGCTCTTCCCGCGATTCTCACCGAGCGGGCGCGGAGCCAGCGCCGCGTGTACCGGGAGCGGTGGCTGGGTGACCTCTGGCAGCGCGCCGGGGCCGGCACCGCGGCGGACTTCATCGCCCGGGGCTGGGACGAGTGCCTGGCGGTGCTGGCCCGGCTGACGGACGCCCTGGGGCAGCCGGACGACGGTGGCGATCCGTGCCGGGCCACCGGGGAGGGCTGGGTCGCCGAGGAGGCGCTGGCCACCGCTCTGCTCTGCGCCGTAAGGCACGCCGACGACCCGGTCGCGGCGCTGGCCCGGGGTGCGACCACCGCCGGGGACTCCGACTCGATCGCCGCCCTGGCCGCCGCCTTCGTGGGTGCGGCCGCCGGGATGACCGCCTGGCCGCCCGGCTGGGTCGACCGCATCGAGTACGCCGACCAGCTCGCCACGCTCGGCGCGGCCTGGGACTGATCCAGGTCCCCGCTGCCGATCCCGTCAGCAGGAGTTGGGTGACCGACGGGAGCCGGACGGGGCGGGGGACGGTCAGCGGGTGGGCAGGTGGTGCAGGCTGCGGACCCGTCGCCACAGGTCGGCGTCGCAGTTTCCGGCGCGGTCGGCGAAGGCGGCCGAGCTGATCCGGGTCGGCTCGGTGAGGCTCAGGTAGCTGTCGTGCTCGGCGCCGGGGTCCCAGTTCCGGGTGGGAATGCGGACGTGGTCGTCCCGGTCGCTCTTGTCCTGACTGGTGATCTTCAGTACGTCGGCGCCCCGGGAGTCGGCGCGCAGCACCAGGCAGGGCCGGACCTTGGACCCGCTGCCGTCGGCGTACGGCACGTCGGCCCACCAGATCTCACCCGGCGCCGGCGTGCCCGCGCCCCGGTCGGCGTCGCGGGCCCGGGGTTTGGTGGGCGGCCGGTCGGCGGCGCGGGGTCGCGGCGGCGCGGGACGACGTCCGCC
>NZ_JBSFYP010000051.1:0-48428 GCF_053599835.1 Micromonospora sp. NPDC005163 | reverse complement strand
TTAAGCGCGGCGAAGAATGATTCGGCCATCGCGTTGTCGTAGCAAATGCCGGTGCGGCCGACGGACTGCCGCAGCCTCAGTTTCTTCAGAATTGCGGCGAAGTCACCGGAGGTGTAGTCGCTGCCGCGGTCGGAATGGAAAATGGCGCCGTCGTCGGTCGGGTGGTTGCGCACGGCCATGGTGATCGCTGATTCGATCAGGGTGGTCTTGTAGTGGTCGGCCATGGCCCAGCCGACGATTTCGCGGGTGTGGCAGTCGATGACGGTGGCCAGGTACAGCCATCCCTGCCAGGTCGGAATGTAGGTGATGTCGCCGACCATCTTCTGCCCAGGCGCCTCGGCGGTGAAGTCACGGCCGACGAGGTCCGGCAGACGCCGGTCCTGGCCGTCGTTGTCGGTCAGGCTGTGCCGCCAGGGCCGGGGCTGGCAGGGCACAAGGCCCATCTCGCGCATCAGGGACCGCACCAACTCCGGGCCGCAGGTGACACCCCACGCGGCCAGGTCGGCGTGCACCCGTCGGTACCCGTAGGTGCCGTCGGACTCCTCAAAGGACACGATGATGAGGTGTTTCAGCTCCTCCCGCCGGCGGGCGGTCGCTGATTCTGGCCGGTCACGCCATTCGTAATAGCCGGATCGGGACACGCCGAGCCACGCACACATCGCGGCAATTGACGGCCTCGCCGTAAGAATGTTCTGGATGGAATCGTGCGCGTACTCGGCGTCGATGAACTCGAACGTTTCACTCACCGATGATCCTTGGCGAAGTACGCAGCGGCTTTTTTCAGGAACTCGTTCTCCATACGCAGTTCCCGCGCTTCACGCTCCAACTGCCGCAGTCTTTCCCGCTCGCTGATGTTCAGCGCCGGCTCGTCACCGGCGTGGTCCCGGCGGTACGCCGCGACCCAGTTCCCGAGCGTTCCTTCCCCGATCCCGAGTTCCCGGGCGACCTGAGCGATCGGACGAGACGTCTCGATCACCATCTTCACCGCTTCCTCATGGAACTCAGGAGAGAAATTCCTCTTCGCGCGTGGCAATAGTCTTCCTTCCAGACAGGGCAATTCTACTTTGGGGTCCCTGTCCGGAGAACCCGTGGCACCTCAGACGGCCTTGAAGGACGTGATGACCTCGCGCAGGAGCCCGCCTTGTCCAGGGCGAGGATCTCCTTCTTGAAGTCGAAGTACTGGAACACGTCGACGTCGGGCGAAAACCGGTCAATGTAGTCGGCCAGGTTGTCCGCCAGCCCATCGGCGTCAGCCAGCAGATTGGCGAAGGAGTAGTTCGAGGTGTTGTAGAACGGCCTGCCGGTCGCCTTCTTGACCTCGATCTTGAGCCGGTTCGGGTTAGCGTACTTCGCCGCCAGCGCGCGCACCGCCTCCCGGTCGGGCTCAAGGATGCAGTCGAGGCGTCGCAGGATCAGGCCCGGGCCCTGCTCAACACGGTCCGGCCGCGTGGTCTGGTCGGGAGCACCCGCCGCCGGCTCGCGTCCGAGCTGATCACCGAACTGGTCCAGGTCGACAAGAAGATCAAGGCCGCGAACAAGGAACTGACCGAGCTCGTCGAGACCACCGGCAGCAGCCTGCAGGACCTCAACGGCATCGGCCCCTCCGGCGCCGCCCGCCTGATCGGCGACATCGGCGACATCAGCCGATTCGCCACCCGCGGGCACCTCGCGTCCTGGAACGGCACCGCACCCCTGGACGCGTCGTCCGGTGACCAGCGGCGCCACCGCCTGTCCCGGGCCGGGAACCGGCGCATCAACCGTGCCTTGCACATCATGGCCGTCGTCCAGCTACGCCACGACACCGAAGGCCGTGCCCACTACCGGCGCAAACTCGCCGCCGGCAAAACACCGATGGAGGCCATGCGCGCACTCAAGCGACGGTTGTCCGACATCGTCTACAAGCAAATGATCAAAGACGCCAAGAAAGCCGAGACGGGCCCGGGAGGACACGTGGGGGCGACTCTTCAATCCAGCGCGGCTGACCCGAACCCCAGGGTCAACACTTCGGAACAGTCACTTCCCGGACCCGCCGAACCCCAGCCTAGAACACCACTCCTCGCCGCCTCTTGATGGCATGAAGGAGCGGGGCCTCGGAAAACGGTCGTCGCCGGGCCGGGACCATCCGGTTGCGGTCGTCTTGGCGCTCGCTGCGGCGACGGCGGCGGGATGAGGCGCCTTGGATGCGCCGGTGCCCCCAGCCGGGAGTCTCCCGGGCCAGGCGCAGCACCAGGTCACGGATCTCGTCGCTGACCCGTGGCCGTCCCTGCTGGTTCGGATAGGTCCAGCGTCGGCGGACCAGTCGGCGATGCCAGGCCAACAGAGTCGCCGGGGTGACGAAGCGGTGCTTCCACAGTTCTCGTGGCAGGGCCCGGACCAGCGCGGACAACACCGCGCGTTCCGGCCACGACAGCCGCGGCCGGCCGATCTGGCGTCGCAGTACAGCAACCTCGTGGCGCAGCACCAGCAGTTCCGCGACCATCGCGGCCTCGCTCCGCGTGGCCTGCCGCAGCCAGCCGAACACGCGCACCGCGCTCAAGTACAGCAACCGAACCAACACGCCCCCCATCCTGTGCCAGGGACGCGAAACATCAGCTCACACCAGGTGCGATGAGTTTTGGCACGGTACACGGCGTGGCCGGTCAGGCGCAGCAGCGTCTTGCGGGTGATGGCGAGTTCGGCCAGCTCGGTCCCGGCCGCGGTGAGCTGCTCGGTGAGCGTGGCGATCTGTTCACGGAGCCGTTCGGCCGTCATGCCGGCGGCGGTCTCGCCTTCGGTGAGCAGGTCCAGCACCGAGGGCCGGGTCACCGCTGGTGGTCTGGGTCGCGCCAGGACGCGGTAGTGGTGCCGGTCAGCCGGCGGATCAGGTTCGCTGTGGACGCCCACCAGGTGCGAGTCACCGCCGAGGCGGGTCGGCTCTTGCGCTTGACCGGCACGAACCCGGCCGCCATGTCGCTGCGTTGACCTGCTCGACGTCGATACCGCGCACGGCGCCGTGGATCGCGACGTCGTCTCTAAACCCGGCGTCCACCCATGCCTTTGGTCACCGAAGGGGTGTGCGCGAGGACGGAGTCCAGCAGTCGCACGCCGATCGCGTTGTCCGTGACCGACGCGTCAAGCCAAGCCCACAATGGGCATAAGCAACCGAACCACCCTCTCACGGGACCGGTCCACGTCCCGGACGATCAACAGCTGGGTGAGCACCATGCCGCCCTCCGGCCGGAAGTGGTCCGGTGCTTCCTGGGTCATCGACGCCTCCTTGTCCGGTCGTCGGGGTACCCGGCGACGGCGCGGGCACACCTGCTGCCGGGTCACCTGGTCCGGTGAGTGCGCTCGGCACGTACCGGCGGCACGCACTTACGGCCGCCTGGTGGGACGGGTTAGACCAGTGTGACCGCTTGCCGCAGCGGGTTCCGAGCAGGCCCTGAAGGGGGTTGAGTACCGTGCCGACCGATCGCCCCAGTTCCCGGATCGACCGCGCCGAGGCGGTCGCGGACGCGATCCTGTACGAGGGCTACCTGCTCTATCCCTATCGGCGCTCATCGGGAAAGAACCGGGTCCGCTGGCAGTTCGGGGTCCTGGTGCCCCCGACCTGGGCGGCGGCGCACGGCCTGGTCGACAGCGGCGTGGCCGGCTCCGCGGAGTCGCCGTGGCAGCAGACCGAGTGCCTGCTGGAAGCGCCAGACCCGGCGAACGTCCGAATCCGGCTGCGGTTCCTGCACCTGCAACGCAAGCTGACCGAGCAGCGGACGGCCGGCGGGTACCGGCCGGTCGACCGGATCGAGGCCGGTGGCCGCACGGAGCTCAGCTTCGACGAGGCGGTGCCGCGGGAGTTCGACATCGAGGCGTCGGTGGGTGACCTGCGGCGGGGCCGCCGGCTGGACGTCCGGCTACCGGGTGGGGAGGACGTCGAGCCGCTGGTCGACGGCCGGAGCGAGCCGGTCGGGCGGGTGGTGCGCCGGCGCTGGCCGTTGTCCGCGTCGGTCACCGTCTCCGCCGCCCCGGCCGAAGCGCCGTTCCCCCTGCTGCGGCTCGCGATACGCGTCGAGAACACGGACGGGACCATCCCGCCGGACAGCCCGCGGGACGAGACGTTGCGCCACTGCCTGCTGGCGACCCACACGCTGGCCACGGTCAGCCGGGGGCGGTTCCTGTCCCTGCTCGACCCGCCGGAGTGGGCGGCGTGCGCAGCCCGGGAGTGCCGCAACGTGCACACGTTCCCGGTGCTCGCAGGCGAACCTGGCAGCGCCGACGTGCTGCTCTCGTCGCCCATCATCCTCTACGACCACCCGCAGATCGCGCCGGAGAGCCCGGGTGACTTGCACGACGCGGCCGAGATCGACGAGATCCTCTCGTTGCGGACGCTCACGCTCTCCGACGCCGAGAAGCGGGAGGCGCGGGCCACCGATCCCCGGGCCGCCGCGATCGTCGACCGGGTCGAGGCCATGCCGCCCGCGGTGTTCGAACGGTTGCACGGCGCCATCCGGGCCCTGGCGCCCGTACGCCGGGGTGGCGATGCCGCCCCCGACCCGGAACGGCCATGGTGGGAGCCCGGCGCCGATGACGGGATCGCGCCGGAGACCGAGACGGTGCTGGTCGCGGGCGCTCTGCTGGCGCGGGGCAGCCGGGTCCGGTTACGGCCCCGCCGGCGGGGCACGGACGCCCACGACATGTTCCTGGAGGGCCGTACCGCCCGTGTGGAGCAGGTGCTGCTCGACGTGGACGGGTCACGATTCCTGGCCGTGACGGTGGACGACGACCCGGGCGCGGAGCTGCACCAGTGGTACGGGCGGCTGCGTCACTTCCGTCCCGAGGAGGTCGAGCCGTTGACCGGAGAGGTGGCGACCCCGTGAGCGGCGCCGTGAGCAGCCCCGACGGCGGGCGGATCCTGGTCGCCGGCATCGGCAACATCTTCCTCGGCGACGACGCGTTCGGCGTCGAGGTCGTCCGGCGGCTGCGGGACGCGGTCCTCCCACCGGGGGTGGATGTGTCCGATTACGGCATCCGGGGGATACACCTGGCCTACGATTTGCTGGACGGCCGCCACGACGTGCTGGTCCTGGTGGACGCGTTGCCGCTGGACGAACCGCCCGGGACGTTGGCCGTACTCCAGGTGGACCTCGACGATCCGGGCTGGACGCTACGGCCGGCCGACGTGCTGGACGCGCCGGCCGCCGACGCGCACGGCATGGATCCCGAGTCGGTGCTGCACCTGCTGCGCGGCCTGGGCGGGAGCGTCGACCGGGTCCTCGTGGTGGGTTGCCGTCCCGCGGTCCTCGACGAGCGCATGGGACTGTCGGCTCCGGTGTCCGCCGCGCTCGACGAGGCGGTCCGGACGGTGACGGGGATCGTACGGGAGGAAGCCGCGCGGCTGGGGCGCGGCGACGGGCCGGCACCAGGCACGCCCGCAGACGGCAGCGAACGGGGGGTGAGCACGCATGCATGAAACAGGTCTGTCCGAGGCGATCGTGGCGGCGGCGGTACGGCGGGCCGCCGGCCGCCGGGTCACCGGGCTGCGGGTGCGGATCGGTGGCCATCCGGTCGACCGCGACGTCGTCACGCAGGGCATCCAGCTGGCCGCGGCCGGCACGGTCGCCGCGGACACCGCCGTCGACCTGGTGCTCGAACCGATGACGGTGGCCTGCCACGGCTGCGGCCGCAGCGGGCCGGTCGACGACCACCTCGCGATGGTGTCCTGCCCGCAGTGCGGGGGCGTCGACATCGACGTCACCGGCAGCGACGACGTCGTACTGGAATCGATCACGGTGGACAGCGCCGGACGGGGGGCGGTCTGATGGACGCTACGGAGTTGCTCCGGCACGACCACCGCGTGGTGGAACAGCTGTTTCGGGACTATCAGGCAGCGGAATCGGACGCGCAGCGCCGCGGCGTCGTGGAGATCCTCATTCGCGAGCTGTCGAAGCACGCCGCACTCGAGGAAGTTCTCTTCTACCCGTTCGCCGCGAAGGTCCTGGCTGACGGCCAGGTCGACCGGCACCTCTCCGGGCACCGGCCGATCAAGGAGTTGCTCCTCGAGCTGGACCGCTGCCGGACCGGCGATCACGCGCAGGACGAGCTGATGGAGCGGCTGGCGTCCGCCGTCGCACGGCATGTGCAGGACGACGAGAACGAGCTCATGCCGCAGCTGAGCGTCCGGGCCGACGAGCAGGCCCTCCGCGAGCTGGGCCAGGAGATTGACCACGGCAAGCAGCGGGCCCCGACGCGCCCGCACCCGCACGCGCCGGACAAGCCGCCGGCGCTGGCCCTCGCGGTGCCGGTGGCGGCCATCTACGACCGGCTGCGGGATCGGATCCAAGGGAGGCCACGCACATGACACAGGGCGTACGCGACACCGCGGTGATCCCGCAGGAGAACGGGTTCGACGAGGTCACCATCCTCTGGATCTCCGAGGGCATGAGTTGTGACGGCGACTCCGTGTCGATGACGGCCTCCGCTCAGCCGGCGATCGAGGACGTCGTTCTCGGGCTCGTTCCCGGTCTGCCGAAGGTCAACCTGCACAACAAGGTGTTGTCGCCGACCGCCGGCGGCGAGGAGTTCCTGGCGCCATACCGGAAGGCGGCCCGTGGGGAGATGCGCGAGCCGTTCATCCTCGTGATCGAGGGCTCGATCCCGAACGAGAACATCAACGGCGACGGGTACTGGACCTCGTTCGGCAATGACGAGCACACCGGTGAGCCGCTGACCTTGAACTGGTGGCTCGACCAGCTGGCGCCGAAGGCGTGGGCGGTGGTCGCGGCCGGCACGTGCGCGACGTACGGCGGCATCCACGCCATGGCGGGCAACCCGACGGGGTGCATGGGCCTGGCCGACTATCTCGGGTGGGACTTCCGGTCGCAGGGCGGTTTGCCGATCGTCAACGTGCCCGGCTGCCCGATCCAGCCGGAGAACTTCATGGAGACCCTGACCTGGGTGCTCTACCACGCCGCTGGCTCGGCCCCGCCCCCGCCGCTGGACCACATGCTGCGGCCGCAGTGGCTGTTCGGCAAGACCGTGCACGAGGGCTGCGACCGGGCCGCCTACTACGAGCAGGCCGACTTCGCCAAGGACTACAACTCGCCCAAGTGCCAGGTGAAGATCGGCTGCTGGGGGCCGGTCATCAACTGCAACGTCCCGAAGCGCGGCTGGATGGGCGGCGTGGGTGGCTGCCCCAACGTCGGCGGCATCTGCATCGGCTGCACCATGCCGGGCTTCCCCGACAAGTTCATGCCGTTCATGGACATGCCTCCCGGTGGCAGCCTTTCCACGCTGATGATCAAGCCGTACGGCGCCCTGATCCGCCGCCTGCGCAGCATCACCAACGCGACCGCCAACAAGGAACCGAAGTGGCACCACAACGGTCCGGAACTCACCAGCGGCTACAACCCCCGGTGGCGCCCGTACGCTCCAGCAGATCCCCGTCGACAGGCGGCAATGGAAAGGAACAAGTCGTGACCGCGACGGAACCGAAGCCGGCCGTTGGCCAGAAACCCGGCGAACTGGTGGAGATGGCGTGGGATCCGATCACCCGGATCATCGGCAACCTCGGCGTCTACACGAAGATCGACTTCGCGAACCGCGTGGTCGCCGAATGCCACACCACGTCGTCGCTGTTCCGCGGCTACTCGGTGTTCATGAAGGGGAAGGATCCGCGGGACGCCGGCTTCATCACCAGCCGGATCTGCGGCATCTGCGGCGACAACCACACGACCTGCTCGGTGTACGCGCAGAACATGGCGTACGGCATCAAAACCCCGCCGCTGGCCGAGTGGATCATCAATCTCGGCGAGGCCGCCGAGTACATGTTCGACCACACCCTCTTCCAGGACAATCTCGTCTTCGTCGACTTCTGCGAGGCGATGGTCAAGCAGACCAACCCGAGCGTGCTCGCCCTGGCCGAAAAGACCGCGGCACCGGGCCGGGACATCCACGGCTACCGGACGATCGCCGACATCATGCGGGCCTACAACCCGTTCGAAGGCGAGGTCTACAAGGAAGCGCTTAAGGTCAGCCGGACGACCCGGGAGATGTTCTGCCTCATGGAGGGCCGGCACGTCCACCCGTCGACGGTCTATCCCGGCGGCGTCGGCACGATGCCCCAGCCGTCGCTGTTCACCGACTACCTGAGCCGGCTGATCAGCATCCTGGACTTCGTCAAGAAGGCCGTCGCCATGAACGACGACATCTTCGACTTCTGGTACGAGGCGCTGCCGGGCTACGAGGAGGTCGGCCGCCGCCGAGTCCTGCTCGGCTGCGGGGGCTCGTTCCAGAACCCCGACGTCGTCGACTACCGCTACGAGACCATGACGAACTGGGGACGAGCCATGCACGTCACGCCCGGCATCGTCGTCGACGGCAAGCTGCTCACCACGGACCTGGTCGACATCAACCTCGGCATTCGGATCCTGCTCGGCAGCTCCTACTACAAGGACTGGGCGGGCCAGGAGGATCCGTTCGTCAAGTACGACCCGCTCGGCAACCCGGTCGACATCCGCCACCCCTGGAACCAGACCACCCTCCCGGATCCCGGCAAGCGCGACTTCAGCGACAAGTACAGCTGGGTGATGAGCCCCCGCTGGTTCGACAAGAGCAGCGGGGAGCACCTCGCCCTGGACACCGGCGGCGGTTGCTTCGCCCGGCTGTACACCACGGCGCTGGCGAAGATGGTCGACACCCCGTACGTCAAGTCGACAGGGAACAGCGTGCTGATCTCGCTGCCGAAGAGCCAGCAGCTGCCCGAGATGACGCTGGAGTGGAAGATCCCGAAATGGTCGAACGCCCTGGAGCGGGACCGCTCGCGGGCCTACTTCATCGCGTACGCCGCGGCGATGTCGCTGTACTTCCTGGAGCGGGCAATGGAGCGGATGCGCGCCGGCGACATGCGGGTCTTCACCGAGTTCGAGGTGCCGGACGAGGCCATCGGCTGCGGCTTCCACGAGGCCGTCCGGGGCATCCTGTCGCACCACATCGTGATCCGCGACCGCAAGATCGCCAACTACCAACCGTACCCGCCGACACCGTGGAACGGCAGTCCCCGCGACAGCTACGGCACCCCCGGGCCTTACGAGGACGCGATCCAGAACACGCCCATCTTCGAGGAGAACGGCCCGGACAACTTCAAGGGCGTCGACATCATGCGGGCGGTGCGCAGCTTCGATCCCTGCCTGCCGTGCGGGGTGCACATGTACGTCGGCGGCGGCAAGACCCTCAAGAAGATCCACTCGCCGATGTTCGGCGCGTCGCATGGCTGAGCCGCCGGACGTCCCGCGGCTCGACGACGCCGCCGTCGAGCCGCGGCTGGCCCGCCTGGACGCCGTGCTCGCCCAGCTCGAGCAGACCCCCGGCCGCACCGCCGAGCTGGCGCTGAACGCCGTCGAGGTGCTGACCGAGGTGTACGGCGAGGCGCTGGCCCGGGTCACCGACCTCGCCGCCGACGACCCTCGCGCGCTCGACCGGCTGACCGGCGACGAGCTGCTGCGGCACCTGCTGCTGTTGCACCGCGTCCATCCGGATCCGCTGGACCGGCGGGTGGCCCGTGCGGTGGACGACCTTCGGCCGCAGCTGCAGGCGCAGGGTGCCGAGATCGCGCTGATCGGTGTCCAGGACGAGGTGGCGCGGATCAGCCTGTCCGCGAGGTCGTGCGGCGGTGGCGGCACCGTCCTGCGGGACCTGGTGCAGCAGCAGGTGCTGACGTTCGCGCCGGAGCTGTCCGCCGTCGACGTGGTAGCACCCGCGCCGGCTCCGCCGCTGATCCCGGTCACCAGTCTGTGGCAACGGCCGGACCGGCCCGAGGTGGCGACGATGCGCGAGGCGGGGCGCGTTGCGGGGCCGGTGGCGCTGGGTGGCCCGGCATGACGGCAAGCGCGCTGCAGCGGGCGATCCGCCGCGCCGGGGAGCGCGCGGCCGCGGTCGAGCGCTGCGGCGTGTGCGCCGAGCCGGTCGGCCCCGAGCACCGGCACGTCTGGGACGAGCAGGACGGGGAGCTGATGTGCGCCTGCACGCCGTGCTCCCTGCTGTTCGACCGCGAGGCGGCCGGCGGCGGCCGGTACCAGCTCGTCCCCACCGAGGGCAGACGGTTGACCCGGCTGTCCGCCGACGAGCTCGGCGTGCCCGTCGGCCTGGTGTTCTTCGTGAAGCAGCGGGACGGCCGGGTGCTCGGGCACTTCCCGAGCCCGCTCGGCACGACCGAGTCGGAGATCGATGCCGGCGCCTGGCGGGCCATCGAGGCACGATCACCCGCGCTGGCCGAACTCGCGCCACGGGTCGAGGCGTTCCTGGTGTGGACGGGCACGCCGCGCGGCGGCGGCCAGCAGTGGGTGGTGCCGGTCGACGACTGCTTCCGGCTCGTGGCGCTCATCCGCCGGCACTGGACGGGCATGTCCGGGGGAAGCGCGGTGTGGCGGGAAATCGCGGGGTTCTTCGACGATCTCGGGCGGCGGCACGGTGGGCCGTCCGGCGACAACTGATGGAGGGGGCGGTAATGGGCGAGATCCGGGTGGGCGATCCCGATATCGAACTCGACGCGGCGGCGCACACCAAGGGCGTCGAGGAGGGCAACTCGCGGAGGAAGAAGCAGGCGGGCCACAACGCGGACGGGACGGTGGACGGCCGCCGCTCGACCGGCATCCGGCCCGAGAAGCACGGCCCGATCCTGCCGATCATGCCGAACCTGCCGCCCGGCTGAGCCCGGCGCGGGTCCGAAGGAGGTGAGCTGTGCGGAAGCTGTTGGCGCTGCTGGCCGGCGTCGCCGTGGTCGGGGTGTTCTGGAAGGAACTTCCCGCACTGCGGCGCTACATCAAGATCGAGAAGATGTGACCGGAGAGGACCAGCAAGTCGATGTGTCTTGGGATCCCAGGCGAGATCGTCGAGATCAAGGCCGGTCACGACGACCTGGCCGTCGTGGACGTCGTGGGCGTCCGGCGGGCGGTCAACATCGGCCTGCTCGGAGCGGACCGGATCGGCGTCGGGGACTGGGTGCTGGTCCACGTCGGGTTCGCCATGTCGAAGATCGACGAAGCCGAGGCGGCCGCCACGTTGGCGCTGCTGACCGGCCTCGGGCAGGCGTACACCGACGAGCTGCAGGCGCTCGCCGAATCTGACATCACCTAGAGGGGGCGACCAGATGCGTTTCGTCGACGAGTACCGCGACGCGGACAAGGCCCAGGCGTTGGCCACCCAGATCGCCGCGCTGTGCGAGCCGGGACGGCAGTACAAGTTCATGGAGGTCTGCGGCGGGCACACGCACACCATCTACAAGCACGGGATCGAGGACTACCTGCCGGAGAACGTCTCACTCGTGCACGGGCCGGGCTGCCCGGTCTGCGTCATCCCGATGGGCCGGGTGGACGACGCCATCGCCATCGCCAACGAGCCGGGCGTCATCCTGACCGCGTTCGGCGACATGATGCGGGTCCCGGGCGGGAACGGCTCGTTCCTGGACGCCAAGGCGGCCGGTGCGGACATCCGGATGGTGTACTCGCCGCTGGACGCCCTGAAGATCGCCCGGACCAACCCGGACCGCAGGGTGGTCTTCATGGCGATCGGGTTCGAGACTACCTCGCCGTCGACCGCGATGACCGTGCTGCGGGCGGCCGCCGACGGCATCGATAACTTCTCGGTGTTCTGCAACCACGTCACCATCCTGCCGGCCATCAAGGCGATCCTCGACTCACCCGACCTGCGGCTCGACGGCTTCCTCGGACCCGGGCACGTCTCCACCGTCATCGGCTGTCGGCCGTACGAGTTCATCACCCGCGACTACGGCAAACCGCTGGTGTGTGCCGGGTTCGAACCGCTGGATCTCCTGCAGTCGGTCTTCATGCTGCTCAAACAGCTCGCCGAGGGGCGCTGCGAGGTGGAGAACCAGTACACCCGGGTGGTGCCCTGGGACGGCAACCTGCGGGCGCTAGAGGCGATCGGCCAGGTCATGCAGCTGCGGCCGTACTTCGAGTGGCGCGGCCTCGGCTTCATCTCGCACTCCGCACTGCGGATGCGGGACGAGTACGCGGCGTACGACGCCGAGCGGATCTTCGACGTGCCCGGGGTACGGGTGGCCGACCCGAAGGCCTGCCAGTGCGGCGAGGTGCTCAAGGGGGTACTCAAGCCCTGGGAGTGCAAGGTGTTCGGCACCGCGTGCACGCCGGAGACCCCCATCGGCACGTGCATGGTCTCCTCGGAGGGTGCGTGCGCCGCCTACTACAACTTCGGCCGCTTCACGAGGCAGCGGCTGACGGAGGCGGTCCGGGCATGACGACCGAACGCACCGCCGGGTGGGCCGAGCGCCCGGTGGCCGAGGCGGAGGCGACGACCGAGCGCGAGCCGGGGCGGCTGTCGCCGGAGCAGCAGGTGCTGAAGCGCATCGAACGGGCCCGCCGGCGCGCGCCGAAGATCCGGGAGAGCCGGATCACGCTCGCGCACGGCGCGGGTGGGAAGGCGACGCACAGCCTGGTCGAAGGGCTGTTCGTCGAGGCGTTCCGCAACCCGACGCTGGAGGCGCTCGAAGACGCCGCCGTGCTCTCCGTGGGCACCGGCCGGCTGGCGTTCACCACCGACTCGTACGTGGTGTCGCCGCTGTTTTTCCCGGGCGGGGACATCGGCGACCTCGCGGTCAACGGCACCGTCAACGACCTCGCGGTCAGCGGCGCCCGGCCGCTGTACCTGTCGGCCGGGTTCATCCTAGAGGAGGGCTTCCCCGTCGCCGACCTGCGGCGGATCACCGCCTCCATGGCCGCCGCCGCGGCGCGCGCCGGAGTCCAGGTCGTCACCGGCGACACGAAGGTGGTGCAGCGGGGCAAGGCCGACGGCTGCTACGTCAACACGGCCGGCGTCGGGGTGCTGGAGCGGCCGCTGAGCCTGGGCGCCGCGCACATCCGCCCGGGTGACGCGGTCGTCGTCTCCGGGCCGATCGGCGACCACGGAGTCACCATCATGCTCGCCCGCGGTGAACTGGACATCGCCGCCGACCTCGCCTCGGACACCGCGGCGCTGCCGGGGCTGGTGGACGCTCTGCTGGACGCGGCTCCCGGGGTTCGGCTGCTGCGCGACGCCACCCGCGGCGGTGTGGCGACCGTCCTCAACGAGGTGGCGCAGGCGGCGCAGGTCTCCGTCGTCGTCGACGAGGCGTCCGTACCGGTGCGTCCGGCCGTGACCGGCGCCTGCGAGCTGCTCGGCATCGACCCGCTCTACGTGGCGTGCGAGGGACGCCTGGTGGCCGTGGTGGACGGCACGCAGGCGGAGGCCGCTCTGGCGGCGCTGCGCGGCCACCCGCTCGGCGAAGGTGCGGCGGTGATCGGCCGCGTCGCCGCCGACCCGCCCGGAATGGTGCTGCTCAGGACCGCGTTCGGGGGCACCCGGGTGGTCGACATGCTGGTCGGCGACCCACTCCCCCGCATCTGCTGACGGCGGTCGCGGGGCCAGCCGGCGGGCACGGCGCGCGCCGCGGCCACCGCTGATCGCGCCGCGAGGTCAGCCGGCCGGTACGGCCCGCGCTGCGGCCAACACGGCCTGGCCGAGCGAGATGCCACCGTCGTTGGGTGGCACCCGCGAGTGCACCAGCACCCGGAAGCCGTCCCGCTCCAGCCCGCTCACCACCAGGTCGAGCAGCAGCACGTTCTGGAAGACCCCGCCGGAGAGCGCGACGGTGGTCAGTCCCGTGTTCTCCCGGACGGCTCCTGCCGACCGGACCACGGCGTCCGCCAGGCCATGGTGGAAGCGCGCGGCGATCCGGCCGGGATCCACGCCGGCGAGCAGGTCGTCGACCACGCACCGGACCAGCCCGCGCCCGGCCTCCAGGAGCGGCACGGGGCCGCCCGCCTCGACCGGGTAGCCGCCCCGCTCGTCACGGTGGGCCCGCTGCTCCAGGGCGATCGCGGCCTGCCCCTCGTACGTGACACGGTCGTGCAGTCCGAGAAGCGCCGAGACGGCGTCGAAGAGCCGGCCGGCGCTGGAGGTACGCGGCGAGTTCGTCCCGGTCCGCGCCAGCGCCACCACCGCGGGCCACTGCCGCTCGTGCCGGCGCAGCACCGCCAGCTCCGGTACGGCGTCGCCGTAGATCTCGTCGAGATAGGCCGCCGCCATCCGCCACGGCTCGCGTACCGCCGCGGCCCCACCCGGCATCGGCAGCGCGCCGAGGTGACCGACCCGCTCGAACCCGGTGAGGTCCGCGACGAACAACTCCCCGCCCCAGAGGGTGCCGTCCGTGCCGTACCCGAGACCGTCGAAGGCGACGCCGATCACCGGGCCGGGGTCGCCGTTGTCGGCCAGGCAGGACGCGATGTGGGCGTGGTGGTGCTGGACGCCGAGCAGTTCGACGTCATCGCGCCGCAGGGCGTACTTCGTGGACAGGTACTCGGGATGCAGATCGTGGGCGACGACCGCCGGCCGGACGTCGAAGAGCCGGGTGAAATGCGCGATGCCGTCGGTGAACGCCCGCAGCGTCTCGTAGTTCTCCAGGTCGCCGATGTGGTGCGACACGAACGCGCGCCGTCCCTTCGCCACGCAGAAGGTGTTCTTCAGCTCCGCGCCGCAGGCCAGCACCGGCCGGTCGAACCGCCACGGCAGCGTGATCGGGGCGGGCACGTAACCGCGGGACCGCCGTACCGGCAGTTCTCGGCCGCGGAACACGCGGACCACCGAGTCGTCGGTCCGGACGTGGATCCGCCGGTCGTGCACGAGGAATCCGTCGGCGATCGGCGCGAGCCGCCGACGGGCGTCGTCGTCACGGTGCGCGATCGGTTCGTCGGAGACGTTGCCGCTGGTCAACACGATCGGCATGCCCAGTCGCCCGAGCAGCAGCTGGTGCAGCGGCGTGTACGACAGCAGCACCCCCAGCTCGCGGTTGCCCGGCGCCACCGACCCGGCGACCGGGGCGTCGGCGCGGCGGGGCAGCAGCACCACGGGACGGCGGGCGCTGGTGAGCACCGCCTCGGCCGCCGGCGCCACGTCGACCAGGGTGCGCGCCGTCGGCAGGTCGGCGGCCATCACGGCGAACGGCTTCTCCTCGCGGTGCTTGCGGGCGCGCAGCGCCGTGACGACCCGATCGTCGTCGGCTCTCGTGGCCAGGTGGTAGCCGCCGAGGCCCTTGACCGCGACGATCCGGCCGTCCCGCAGCCACCGTACGGCGGTGTTCAGGGGGTCACCGGGGACCGGGGCGCCGTCGGCGGTGACGAACCGGAGGGCGGGACCGCAGGCGGGACAGCACACCGGCTCGGCGTGGAAGCGGCGGTTCGCCGGGTCGGCGTACTCGGCGGTGCACTCGACGCAGAGCGGGAACCCGGCCATGGTGGTGGTGCGGCGGTCGTACGGGACGTCCTCGACGATCGTGAAACGCGGGCCGCAGTTGGTGCAGTTCGTGAACGGGTAGCCATGGCGCCGGTCCGCCGGGTCGGCCAGCTCGGCGAGGCAGTCCGGGCAGGTGGCGGTGTCCGGGGAGATCAGGGCGTCCCGGCCGGCGCCGGTGACGCTGCTGACGATGGCGAAGCCGGGCCGGCCGGTCGGCGGGACCGGCTCGGTGGTGAGCCGCTCGACCTCGGCGAGGGTCGGCGCCCGCCGGCTGAGGTCGGCCACGAAGGCGGCCAGCCGTTCCCCGTCCCCTTCGACCTCCACGAAGACGCCCGCGGTGTCGTTGCCGACGAAGCCGGCCAGGTCGTACTCGGTGGCGAGTGCGTGCACGAACGGCCGGAAGCCCACCCCCTGCACGATGCCCTCGACGCGGACGTGCACCCGCCGCACGCTGGCCAGGTCCATGACGACCGGTCAGAGTTCGTCGGCCAGCGCCTGCTGGGTGAGTTCCCAGAGCACGTGGTAGACCGTCGTCTGCGCCTCCTGGACCCGGTGCACCGATGCCGACGGCACCACGAACAGGTGGTCGACGAACTCGGACTCGGCCATCCGGCCGCCGTCGTACCCGGCGAGCCCGATGGTGAGCATGCCGCGCCGGGACGCCTCCTCGAATGCGCGCAGCACGTTGTTCGATCCGCCGCTGGTGGACAGCCCCACCGCGATGTCCCCGGCCCGACCGAACGCCGCCAACTGCCGGGCGAAGACCACCTCGAACCCCACGTCGTTGGAGAGTGCGGTGATCAACGCGACGTCGTGGGCCAATGAGATGGCCGGCAACGGCCGGGCGACCGCCGGTGGGTGCAGAAACAACTGCGTGATGTCCTGCGCGTCGGTGCTGCTGCCGCCGTTGCCGAACGCGAACAGCGTGCCGCCGGCCCGGAAAGCCGCGGAGCACCGGCGGGCGCAGTCGACCAGCCGCTGCCCGTGCTCGGCGACAAGGGATTCGCGCAGGGCGACGATCTCCGCCGCCTTCGCCGCGGTAGACTGCGCCACCTCGGCGAGCACCGCGTCCACGTCGGTCGGCCGGGTGTCCAGGAACGGGTAGAGCGCCCCGATCGCGCCCTCGACCCCGGCGCTCACGGGGCCACCTCAGTTCGCGGCTGCGGGATTCGCAGATCCGGCTCACTCCTCGCGCTCACGACCGCTTCTCCACGACGGCGATGGCCTCCTTGGCGTGCACCAGCACTACGTCGCCCGGTCCCGCGTCGACCAGGGCCACGCTGACCTCCTCCGGCCCGGCGTCCGTGTCGACCATTGCCAAGCCGCCGGCCAGCACCTCCCGTACCCGGACGGCGACCGCCGCATCGGAACAGGTGATGCACACGTCGTCGTGGCACTCGGGCATGGCCCGGGTCGTCGTCACCGGCTGCGGGTTCACCGGACCAGCTCCGGCTCCAGCAGTCCGGGCTGCTCGAACAACACGTGCACCAACTCCCACAGGATGTGATAGATCGTCACGTGCACCTCCTTGACGATGCACGGGTCCTCGGAGCGGGCGACGACGACGTGGTCGGCGACGGCGTCCCGAGCGATGTCACCGCCATCGCCACCGAGGAGTCCGACGGTGAGGAGACCGAGGTCGCGGGCCGTCACCAGACCGCGCCGCACGTTGGTGCACCGGCCATCGGCGGACAGGCCGAGCGCGATGTCCTCCGGGGCGGCGAGCAGGCGCAGCTGAGCCGCGAACACCTCGTCGAAGCCCTCCGCCCGGGCGATCCCGGTGAGGGTGGCGGCGTCGTTGGTCAGCGAGATCGCCGGCAGGGCTCGCTTGCCGACGATGACCGGGTGAACGAACTCCACCACGATGTGCTGGGCGTCGGTCGCCGGCCCGCCGTTGCCGAAGACGATCAGCTTTCCGCCGCGATGGAAGCGTACGGCCATCTCGTAGCAGGCCCGGGCGATCTGCGGCGCGTCGCCGGCGAGCGCCTGCGCCGGTGCCACCCGGCGGGCGAACGCGCGGCCAACGGCCGGCAGGACAGACGACTCCATGCTCCTCCGTTCAGGGTCGGGCAGCGAGGTACCGGTCAGCGCCGCCGGGATGCGCGCTCTGGAAGGCGCCTGCCGAGCGGCGCAGACAGGCGCCGATGACCTGGTCGAGCTGCGCCAGCTGGACGGTCCACGACCGGAGATCGTCGCGGCCCTTGGCGGTGAGCTGGTAGCACCGGCGGGCCGGCCCCGCTTCGGCGGTCTCCCACCCGGAGACCAGCGACCGGTCGCGTTCCAGGCCGCGCAGCACGCGGTAGACATGGCCGGGTTCCACATCGGTCAGTCCCAGGTCCCGGAGCCGGTCGATCAGGTCGTACCCGTGACCGGGCCGCTCGAAGATCAGGAGCAGGAGGAACGGATGCAGTAGACCACGCAGCTCACGTCCGTGCATGCCAATCCCTTCCCGGCGCAGGGCACCACACCTTTTCAACAGCTAAACACACTTTCGCTCCTAAACGAGGCGGAATGCCCGGTTCGGCTCGCACCATGAGCAGCGCCGCGGCCGCGGCCGGATCGAACATCCGGAACCGCGGGCCGCGGCCACTTCCCCAACGAGCTGGCCGCGTTGAAGTGTCTGTACCTGGTGACCCGGTCCCTGGACCCCACCGGAGCAGGCAGAACCCGATGGACGATGCGCTGGAAACCCGCGTTGAACGCCTTCGCCATCACCTTCAGCGACCGCTTCCCGGCCGCTGAAACCTACTAACCAAGATCGCCGGAAACACCGTTAGCGAGACAGCCCCGGATTTGGCACCCCACAGGGCAAGTGACCGCGAAAGAACGTTGAGGTTCGCGTACTTGCGGCCCGCCCCTTGGGGCGGGCCGCAAGGGGTAAGGGTTAGTGGAGGCCGAGGGCGCGAAGGGTTGTTTGGGTGACGGAGTTACCGGCGGAATCGGTGCCGGTTACCCGGAGGGAGGCGAAGTGCGCCTTTTTCGGTGCGTCCAGGCGGTAGGCGCCTCGGTGGTCGTCGCGGAGGCGGGTCCAGGTGGCGCCGTCGTCGTAGGAGACCTCGACGCCGGGCGAGCGAGGGGTGCCGCCGCCGGCGACCGTTACCGCGGTCAGGCCGACTGAGACAGGGGCGCGTTGTTCGACGGTGACGCCGAACGTCGAGTCGCGGGGCACGGATCCGGAGGCGTCCGGGTCAACGGCGTAGCGGATCTGCAGTAGCGGGAGCAGGTCCCGTTGGCCCGGGACCTTCGGGGCGGCGGAGGTGAACGTCCATGCTGTCGTGGTCGAGGACGAGTAGGGGCTGACGGACGCGTCGCGCTGGTTCGCGACGACCAGGCGGTACTGCCGCGGCCCGGCGCTGGGTGCCCTCGGGTACATGATGAGCCCGTTGCTGGACGTGCCCAGCTGGGTGTCGCCCTGGTAGAGGGTCACGGTCTGACTCGCGTGCTGAAAGTCCGAGATCGCGCCGGTGTGGTCGGCGTTGCCGTACCCCGGCACGTCGATCCGCATCTCGTTCTCTGTACGCGCCGGCCCGAGGTAGTTGTTGTTGAGGTAGGGCCGCTGGATGGGCGTGAACCACTCGTCGTCCGACACGGTGCCGGCTTTGTACGTCCGGCGGACGCCCCACTGGCCCAGGAGGCCGTCGTAGACCTCGTGGCCCCACCGGTTCGCACCGTCGGTGCTGACCCAGTCCGTGCGGCGGTCGCTGGCGGCCATGGCGACGTAGTTCCCGATACCCCATTCCGAGTACGTCGGGAAGTCGTACCGCCACTCCTCGCCCGCACCAGCGGGGACGGTGCCGGCGAACGTCTGGTCGATGCGTGCGAGGTTCTTGCTCGAAGCGCGGACGACCATGCTCTTGGGCAACTCGTTGTCCCAGGTGTGCATGAGGTCGTAGACGTAGGCCGGCGCCGGGTGCGACTCCGTGCGCAGCGCGTTGCGCTGCCGGGCCTGGGCGATCAGCTTCTCGCCCTCGTCGGAGCTGAGGAGCCCGACGTCGACGGGGCTCGGCTGCCCCGAGTCCGTCCCGAAGTAGAGGCTCTGCCGGCCGGGCCGGTCGTTGGCCACCAGCAGCAGCTTGGCGCCCGCGTCAGCCGCCGCCTCGGCGAGCGCGGACGGGGTCGCCGACGCGGACCGCCGGATGATCACCGCCTTGCCCCTCGCGCCGAGGCCGGCGTAGTCCGACGGCGCCCCCGCACCCGCGAAGACCAACGGCAGGGTCCGGGTTCCGTCGGGCAGTGCGGTGACGCCCCGCTGCCGGAGGACGTCGGTGTAGTCGGTCCCCCGGGCGGACACCGTCAGCGCCGGCTGTTCCTTGCGCCACCGCGCACCGACGATGAAGTCGCCGTGCGTCACCTTGCCTTGCGGCTGGATCCACAGGCTGTCGACGCTTTCGTTCGCGAGAACGAAGTCGTGCCAGCGGCCGTCCTCGTGGACCATCCGCGAGTACTCGAGCCGCAGGTAGGTGGGGACGCCGGGCTGCGGGGTGGTCTCGTCGACCAGCCGGACGCGGCCGGCGTCCAGCGTGATCGTGCGGTCCTGGGTGAACGTGAAGTCGGGATCGCCGAGCAGCGCCAGCCCCTGTGAGTTCGGGCCGTGGACCCCGGACACGGCCAGGTAGCCGAGCGCCGAGTACTGGTCCTCCGGTGTGTAGAAGCTCACCGTGCCGTCGACCGGCACCGGTATCGGGTTTGGATCGCCCGCCCGGAGCACGATGACGAACGCCGACGCGGGTTTGCCCGCGGCGTCCTTGACGTTGATGGTCAGCAGGTGCGCCGGCGCGCCGACCGAGACCGCGGTGTGCGCGGCGAGCGCGCCGTCCGGTTCGGTGGCCAGGATCTGGGCGCTGAAGCCGTTGGACCCGCCGGGCGCGGCCGACGGATCGATGGTCACGGTGACCGTAGCGGTGCCGTGCGCGGGCACGGTGACCCGGTCGTCCGAGAGCCGGAACATTCCCTCGGGTACGCCGGAGGCCGCGACCGACAGTGCGAGCGTCGTCGGCGTGCCACCGAGGTTGGTGTACGTCACCGGGCGGCGGACCGGGCCGGCTTCGTTCTGCCCGCCGGAGGCGGTGGCCGAAGCGAAGATCCCGGCACGGGCGGCGGTTGCCACGTCCACGCGGCCGCTGCCGGCCTGGAACGCGGTGTAGTCGGGAGTCTGCTTGGCGGTGCTGGTCAGCAGGTCCTTCAGCTGGGCGCCGGTGAGTTCGGGGTGCTTCGCGGCGAGCAGCGCGGCAGCGCCGACCACGTGCGGCGTGGCCATCGACGTGCCGCTCATCGTTTGGTAAAAGCCCTCCCCTTCGGCGGTGTACTGCGACCGCGCGGCCAGGATGTCGACGCCGGGGGCGGTGATCTCCGGCTTGAGCGCACCGTCGCCGACCCGGGGACCCTGGCTCGAGAAATCGGCGAGGTGGTCACCGCTGTCCACGGCGCCCACGGTGAGGGCCGCGTCGGCTGCACCTGGCGAGCTGACCGTACCGGGGCCGGAGGTGTTGCCCGCCGCGATCACGAACAGCGCACCGGTCTGCGCGCTGAGCCGGTTCACGGCCTGCGACAACGGATCCGTACCGTCGGAAGGCTCCTGCGTACCCAGGCTCATGTTGATGATCTTGGCGTGCTGCTCGACCGCCGCCCACTCCATGCCGGCGAGGACCTGGGAGTCGCTGCCGGAGCCGGAGTTCGCCAGCACCTTTCCGATGTGCAGGCGAGCGCCGGGGGCGACACCCTTCTCGGCGCCGCCGGACGCGACGCCCGTGCCGGCGATGGTGGAAGCGACGTGGGTGCCATGGCCGCGGACGTCCTGGACGTCCTCGCCGGCGATGAAGCTGCGGGTCTCGACGATGCGTCCCGCCAGATCGGGGTGGCCTTCGTCGACACCCGTGTCGAGGACCGCGACGTCGACGCCCTGCCCGGTGTCGCCGCTGGCCCAGACCTCCGGCGTGCCGATCTGCGCGACCGATTCGGCCAGGTCCGCGTACACCTTGCCGTCGAGCCAGATCTGCTTGATGCCGTTCGCGAAAGCCGGGGTCACCTCACCCGCCGCGAAGAACGACGGCGTGCCTGCCGTCACCGCGGCCCAGAAATCGCGCGCCTGCACGCGGTTCTCGGTGATGGCGGCACCGTCGACACTCGTGAGTGGACGGACCAGCGCCGATCCCCGTGGCGCGGCGTTCGCGCGGAACCCCGCCGACTGGGTGGCGTAGGAGACGATCAGGGGCAGGTCGGCGCGGTGAGCGTCGTCGTAGCCGTCGGCGATCAGGTCCGTGACGTTGAAGAGCCGCCGGTCGAGCACGCCTTTGCCGAGGTAGGTCAGCGCCGAGGACGGAAAGACGTACACGTCTCCCGCCGACTCCAAGATCCTCGCGTCGGCGGGTCCGCCGTCCGGTCCGTTGACCGAGATCGTCCCTCCGCTGTCACCGGCGTCACCGGTCGCGTTCACCGTGACGACATCACCAGTGATCAGGGTGACAGTGTGGGTCTGCGGGGCGGTGCGCCCCGATGATCCGCCGGGAGCGGCCGACGCCGAACCGGCGACCACGATCGAGCTGAGCGACAACGCGAGGCATGCGGCCGCCGCGATGGCCCGACGCGTGCGTGAAGTTCTCAACGGTGGGGTTCCTTCCTGCGCGGGCGCAGCTCAACGGGCGCCACTGCGGCCGAACAGTGCCAGCCGTCGATCAACGCCGCAAGATCCCCTCGTGGCTGCTTACTGCCAGCTGGCACAATCTCGACAATGAAGCTCGCAGTCCTGGGGTTGTCCGCTGACGAGGAGCGGGTCTACGAAGCGCTGGTCGCCCTGCCCGGGTCGACGGTCGCCGCGCTCGCCGACCACTTGTCGACCCCGGCGGGCCCGGTGCAGCGGACCCTTGCCGCCCTCAACGCGAAGCACCTGGTGGCCGGTAGTGGGAGCCCGGCGCGGTACCTGGCCGCTCCCCCTGACATCGCGATCAACCAGCTCGTGCAGCTGCGGGAGCGCGAACTGAGCGCGGCGCGCGCGAAGGTGCACTCGCTCTCGGAAATTCACCGCAGCGCGCACCGGACGAGCCCCGAACTCGTGATCGAGCAGCTGACCGACCGGGAAACGATCGCCGCGGCCGTCGCCCACCTGGAATCCGAGGCGCACCAGCAGGTCCGGGTGTTCGACACGCCGCCCTACTACGAGGTGCCCGGGGGCGCAGGCGCCGCCAGGAACACCCAGGCGCAGATCGCCCGCCACCAGAACGACGGCGTGGCGCACCGCGTGATCTACAGCCTGGACGCGGTGACCTGGCCCCAGAAGCTGGAAACGGACATCCTGCCCGCCGTACGCGGCGGCGAAGAAGCCCGGACCCGGCGGACCCTGCCCATCAAGCTGATCATCCGCGACGACCAGGACGCCCTCATCCCGTTCGACCTCAGCCGGAGCGGCCTGCAGGTCGCCTACCTCGTCCGGCGCTCCCCGCTGCTCACCGCCCTCGAAGCTCTGTTCGAGGGCGAATGGGCCCAGGCCGCCCCGCTCGACGCGTCCGCGGTGACGCCGAGTGCTTTTGGTGGCCTCACTCGGCCGGACGAGGAAACCCGGTCACTGCTCACGATGATGATGGCGGGGTTGACCGACACGGCGATCGCGCGCGTGAACGGCTGGAGCACCCGGACGACGTACCGCCGGCTCCAGCGCGTGATGACCGAGCTCGGAGCGTCGAGCCGGTTCCAAGCAGGCTGCCTGGCGGAACGCCGCGGCTGGCTGTGAGCGGGCGACCTGGTGCGGCCAGGCGGTCCGTCCGCGAGGAATTTGGCTCGTGCTGCTGCCTATCGACCTGCTGGTCCCCTCTTGATCCTGTCTGTTCGCAGAGGTTCCGGGCAGATTCATTGTCGCGAGCGGACGGTGATCGCCGAACTTGAGCGCTGCGCCGCGCACCCCGCCAGCCTGCGTGACGAGATCCGCCGCGTTCTTGCCAGTTAGCCGGTCATGCTTCCCGGCCGAAGAGCTCGCCGCGCCTCTGCGAGTGCCTCCTGTGCGTAGCACTCGTTGACCTGTGGGGTGCCAAATCCCTGTCATGGGGCCCGAGCTGGACTTCTACGCGGCTCGTTCGTACTCGTTGATCAGCCCGCCGAGGACGGGTCGGCGTTTGATCCGCTCATGCGTGAGGTCAACGACGGGACGGTCGGACCGTGGGGGCTGCAACTGCAGGGCCCGATGCGGACGGTGGCCGTTGTAGTGACGTGCGTACTGATCGAGTGTTCGGCGTAGATGTCGTTCGCCGAAGATGAGCATGCGGTCGGTCACCTCGCTGCGGGCGGTCAGGACGAACCGTTCCGCATGCGCGTTCGCCCGCGGGCATTGCGGGGGGATCTTGCACACGGTCACGCCGGCATCGGCCAGTACGGCGTCGAAGGCGGCGGTGAACTGGCCGGCTCGGTCACGGATGAGGACCTTGAACTGGTCGGCGCGTTCACCAAGGTCCATAAGGAGGTTACGGGCCGCCTGGTTGGTCCACGGCCCGTTGGGGTTGGTGGTGATGCCGAGGATGTGCACGTAGCGGCTGTCGACCTCGATGACGAAGAACACGTACAGGCGTTGGAGGGTGAGTGTGCAGTCCACGTGGAAGAAGTCGCAGGCCAGCATGGTCAACGCCTGGGTGCGCAGGAACCGCCGCCAGATGGTGTGGTCGCGGCGCAGCGGCGCCGGTGGTAAGCCGAGTCGTTTGAGGATCCGGCGGATCGTGGAGGCACCCACGCGGTGGCCGAGTCCGAGTAGTTCGCCTTGGATGCGTAGGTAGCCCCAGCCGGGATTGTCCCGGGCCATCTGCTCAACCAGGGCGGCGTTGGCTGGGTCGATGGGTGGCCGGCCGGGCCGATTCGGATAGGTCCAGTGGTGCGCCACCAGCCGCCGATGCCAGGCAAGGACCGTGGCCGGGGTGACGAGCCGATGCGTCTTCAACGGCCGAGGTAGGAGGCTGATCAGAGCCGCGAGCACCGCCCGGTCGGCCCAGTCCAGGCGCGGTTTCGGGTTCTGCCGGCGCAGGACGGCGGCCACGGTGACCAGCCAGCCCTTGGGGTCCCGCGGCGGGTCGTCCAGCCACACGCGCACGTACGTATGATCCGGGGGGGGTGTTGTCGGCGGGGGGTGTGGGCACAGCGCCGGATTTCCGGCCGTTGATCCTCAAGGGCCGGCCCCTCGGCTCACAGGTGGCGGCGGCGCCACTCGGACTGCTCCTGCTCGGCGGCGACCTGCTCCTGCAGCGCGACCTGCCGCACCTCGCGGCGCAGCGGGTCACTGGCGCGCAGCCCGGCCAGCACCAGCGCGACGCAGGCCGCGGCGAGCACCGCCAAGCCGACGACCGCCGGCAACCGGCCTGCGGGCAGCAGCACGACGGCCAGCGCCACCACCGTCACGGTCGGCCACAGGCGCACCCGGTGGCTGGCCCGCACCCCCAACGCCAGCAGACCCAGAATGTAGATGATCACGCCGGCGAACAGCACCCGGTAGTCCAGGCTGAGCGCCCGCACCCGCCACGGGTCACCGTGCGGGTCGGCGATCACGGCGAGGTAGCGCTTCAGGCCGAGGGCGAACAGGATGATCCCAGCGATCAACGGCAGATGCAGGTACGCGTAGACGTCAAGGGCGTAGGCGGCCCGCGCGTCCGGGTCGCGGGTGCCGTGCAGCCTCTGCTCGAGGTCGAGCGTCAGGGTGTCGAAGTACATCCACCACAGCGCCGCGATGGTGGTGACGCCGAGGACCGACGCCACGATCACCGCCCAGCTGAGCGGCAGGCCGGCGGCCGGTTTGGTTCCCAGTCCGAGCGAGATGATCGACTCGCCGAGCGCGATGAGCAGGATCAGCGCGTACCGCTCCGCCAAGTGGGCGGCGGAGACCACCGCCAGACCGGCGCTGCGGACCAGGCCCCCGGCGGTGAACTCGATGCCCACGGCGGCCGCCCACAGCGCCAGCTGCAGCCACGTCACTCCGACCTGGGGCGGGTGGGGCAGCGCCCCGGCGACCAGGATCAGCATCACGCTGGCCAGCAGCGGCAGGCCAGACCGCAGTGCCGCGCGGCCCGGGGCGTCGGCGCGGGTCAGCAGCGCCAGCACCTGAACCACCCGGATGACCACGTAGCAGGCGGCGAAGATGAGCGGGCCGGGCGGCCCACCGGGTCGGTTCGTGAACGCCTCCGGCACGCTCAGGTTGAGCACGAACAGGGCGACCACCGTCACCGCGCCGATCAGCGGCAGCACCCCCTGGTCGGTGCGGACCATGTTGCCGAGGGCGGCGAAGGAGACCCAGCACCACCACAGCAGGGCCAGCACCACCAGCCCCGCGAGCAGCGTGCGTACGTGCAGGTGTGCCGACAGCAGGGTGGTGACGTTGAGGAACGCGAGCACGAACACCAGGTCGTAGAACAACTCCAGGCGAGTGACGCGGGACCCCGGCGCGGCAGGCAGGATCCGACCCCGCCAGTGGCCGGTGCTCATGCCGCCCAGTCTGGCAGCCCCCGCCCGTCCCGGCGGCGGAAGCCACACAACGGACTGGCAGGGTCGCGTAATCCAACTGTCTCGTATTCGTGTTCATCGCTGATCCGGCAGTCACGGGGTGCTGGACCAGTTGCGCGAATATCAGCCGACGTTCATTCTCGCCGTGCCGCGGGTGTTCGAGAAGATGCACCACCGGGCGCGGCAGGAGACCGACGACGCGCACCACGGATGGCTGTTCGCCGCAGCCGATCGGGTGGCCGTGCGCTACAGCCGCGGCCACTGAACCCGGACATCGCACCATGTGCAACGTTGCCTTGGTGTCGTGTGCCCTTGGTGGTCCGCTCCCGTCGAGTGTGGGCCGCAGCGCTGGTCGTCGTCTCGTTCTGCGCCGTCGTGGTTACAGCAAGCGGTGACGGGTCATGTGGCGGAGGGCTAGGTAGCCCGGCGGCACCGGGAGCCAGAAGGTCGCGAGACGGTAGATCAGGACGCCGGCGACGGCGGTGTCCAGCGGCACTCCGTAGAGCAGCAGGCCGGAGACGAGCGCGGCCTCGGTGGCACCGAGCCCGCCGGGGGTGGGCGCGGCGGAGGCGACGCCCTCGCCGATGACGCCGACCAGGATCACCGGAGGTAGTAGCGCGATGTCGACGGGCTGGCCGGTGGCGAGTAGCGCGAGGTAGAGGCAGAGGCCGTAGGTGAGGGTGAGCGTCACGGACGCGGCGACGATCCGCCGGAGACGGTGCTGGTGAATCAAGGTGCGCAGGGCGGCGATGACGCGGCCGGCCGCCGCGCGTCCGCGGCACCGGATCCGGGGTGCGGCGAGGACGGCCGCGAGGACGAGCAGCGCGACGAGGGCGCCCAGCAGCAGCGGCAGCACCTTGGTCGCGCCGTGGGTGAGGGTCCGGGCGGGCTGCCGCGCGAAGGGCAGCAGGATCGGCAGCAGCACCACGACCGAGACCACGCCGGCGGTGCGGGAGACGACCACGGCGGTGACCGCCGCCGCGGTGTCGAGTCCTTTCTGGTGCAGGTAGCGCAGGCTGAGCGCGGCACCGCCGAGGCTGCCGGGGGCCAGCCGGTTGGCGAACGACGCTGCGACCTGCACCAGAGTGGCCTCGCCGAGCGGTACCCTGCCGGCCGTGGCCAACCGGAGCACGACGGCGCTGAGCAGGTAGGTGAGGGCCGAGCCGAGCAGCGTTGCCACGACGGCCACCAGATTCGCGTGCACCATCAGGTGGATTGCGGTGCGTACTTCGCCAAGTTGCGGGAGCAGGAGGAGCACGATCAGCCCCAGGACCACCAGCAGGAGGATGTCCCGCGGCGCTGCCCGGACCACCTTGGCCGGGGGCCGCTCCCGGTCCGGGCAGCGCCGCAGGATCTCCTCGCGGAGGCACTCCAGCAGGCCGGGGTGGGCGCGTAGGACGTTGCGGCCGGCGCGGGAGAGCACCGGCGGTTGCAGGAACGGGACGCTGTCCGCGACCGTTTCGGCGCCGAGTCGGTCGACTGCGGCTGCGACCACACTCGCCGAGTCGACCCGGCTGGCGAGGGCGACCAGCAGTTCGACGATGTCCCGGGCCCGCTGGTCGGCCGGGGCGTCGTCGACGCCGAACCCGAGGTCGACCAGGTACGCGCGGTCGCCGTCAACGAGCACGTTCGCGGCCCGCAGGTCGCGGTGCGCAATGCCCGCCCGGTGCAGCAGCGCCACCTGTCCCCAGGCGTCCCGCACGGCGGCGATCGGGACCGGCTCGACGACGGCGCCGAGGGGGGCCGCGTCGATGAACTCCTGCACCAGCAGGGCGTTTCCGCCGGGTGCGGTGGCGGTCGTGACGACGGCCGGGACTCGGACGCCGGCGCGTTCGGCCAGCAGGGTCAGGTAGGTTTCGTGTTCGCTCTGCTGCTTGGGACTCAGGTATGGCGGTGCGTCGGCGACGTGCCGGTAGCGCAGGCTCCGGTAGAGCCTGTAGGCCCAGTCCGCATCGCGTTGCTGGCCGCCGGTCACCTTCACGAACAGCCGCCGTCCATCGGTGGTGACCGCCTGCCACGGGTGGGAGCCGCGGGCGTCACCGCCGATCGGTTCCAGCCGCCGCACGTCGAATCCGCGTCGCCGCAGCGTCTCGCGTAGATCGCGGGCGGACTGCTGCGGTCCGACCTCGCCGACGGCGAGCCGGGTCAGGCACACCGCGAGCCAACCGACGAGGATCCCACCGACCGCGTCGACCGGCAGATGAGCGCCGACGTGGATCCGCGCTACGGCGACCAGAGCGATCACCGCCCAGGCCAGGCGGCGCCAGCGGGAGTTGCCGGCCTGCGCCACGACGAGGGCCAGGGCGGTGGCGACCGCGACGTGCCCCGAGGGGTAGCCGAGCGCTCCGGTGATCGTGTCCCGGAGGGTCAGTTCGGTCAGCAGCGCCGCCGGTCGTTGCCGGGCGACCGCGGCCTTGACGGCGAGCGCGAGCCAGTACGCGAGGTTGCCGGCCAGCAGGAAACGCCACGCGACGCCGGTGCGCCGCAGGATGACGGCCGTCGCGGCGGCGACGAACACCGCCGCATACGAGCCGGCCTGCATGACGACGACCAGCACCGGCGTCAGCCCTGAGGGTAGGTGGTTGATCAGGGCGAACAGGTCCCGCTCCCACAGCGCTACGGGTCGGTGCCGCACCAAGGCACTGACGACGACCAGCAGACCGGCCGAGACGGCCAGGCTGACCAGCAGCGCCGGCGACGGGCGATGCTTCCGCGTTACCACCGATCCTCGGCTGACCCCTCATCCGGCTCGATTCCCGCTGTCGGTCCGAACCCTACGGACCGCCCGCGGGCGGATCGGTTCTTGCCCGAAAATCAACCCGCTAGGGGCGACAATCAGCAGGTGGACAAAGTAATCGCGGTGCTCACCGGTTACCGCCGGGCCTCGTCCTGGCCCTGGTGCTCGTGTTGCCGGCCCTGGAGTCCTCGACCCTGCTCGGGCTGGTCGTACCGGGCAAGACGGCGATCCTGATCGGCGGGCTGGCAGCGCACGCCGCAGGGCCGCTGCGGGCCTTGGTGTTCGCGGCGGCGCTCGAAACGCTGCACCGGATCGTGCGGTGCGGTGTCGTCGTGGCATGTGTCAGGACTGGCAGCCCGCCGGCTGGAACAGGGCGTCAGAGCGGGCCTGCGTCCGCCACATCGGGTTCAGTCTCAGCGGGAGGGCTGGGGCTTGCCACGCTACGAAGAAGTCCAGTCGGGCGCGGCGGTAGCGATGCAGCTGTGGGTCGACCGGTGGCTGGCCGTTGAGGAAGGCGCCGATGGCGCGCTGCACGGATGGCCGATTGGTGAGCTGGCCGTGGATACCGCTGGCCTCGAGTAGGGGGATCTGCGGAACGCTCCGTCCCGAGGGCGGGAGGACTATCGTTTCGATGGTCGGCAGGAACGCGATTGTCGTTACCCCAGGCACCGGACAGAGCAGGTGGTTGCGAAACAGCGGCGCGTTGTCCAGAAGTGAACGCAGGAACGGCTGGTCCGGGGCGCCCGAGCTGGCTCCGCCGGGCACCGCGAGCAAGGTGCGTATCAACCAGCCGGTAGCGATTCCCCACCCGCTTTCGGCGTCCGGCGGTGGGTAGTAGGTGCGGCCGGCCCGGATCAACGGGTCGGTGAGGACGGCGCTTGTCACCGCCGGCTTCCGCAGTCGGCGGAGGTAGTAGTGGACGACCATTGCCCCTTCGCTCTCTCCGACAAGTGCCACCCGGCGGCCTGTAATGGCATGGGCCCGGTCCACCTGCTCGGCAAGGAGGCTGGCGCTGTCGACGATCGACTGATGGGTGTCGACGGGTCCGTACGGCCGAGCCCGGCCGTCGGCATCGATGCCCCGGTAGGAGAAGCGGATCACCGGTCCGGTCGGTGGCGCGGGATCACCGGGGTAGGCGGAGTTGAAGCCAGCAAGGTAGATCACAGCCTGGGGTACGGCAGGTAGGTCGGGCAGCGACGATGCCGGTACGGGCCGCTTGCTGCTGACCCGCGTCGAGGCAATATCGACGGCATACAAACAGCCGACTGCCAGGACGGCGACGAGCGGAGCTACCGGCGCCAGTCGCCAGTGCACTGGCTTCTGACGGAGGGCGGCGTGGACCATTTGTCGCCAAAGTAGACCATTGATCGCGCCTACCGCGCCTGCCGTTGCCACCACGCTCCAGCCTGGAGTGGCAGCCACTGCGGCGCCACCCACGGTGAGCAACGTGAAGGTGAGCAGCGACCAGCCGGCCAGTCGGAGCGTGGGTAGGCCACGCCACCAGTCGGGCACGATTCCGCCGCGGGCAACGAGCGGGGCGAGGATCAGCACTGGCAGCAGTTCGAGGAACAGGATCCCGGCCAACGCGAATTGGGCGGTGGCAACCGCGACCGCGGCCCAGGGCAGCAGAATCACGGCGATGAACACGGCGAAGAGCAGGCTACGTCCGATGAGCCGGCGTAGTGGCGGCCGCGGGATTGCCGTGGGCCAGGCAAGCGCGACGCATCCAGCGCAGAACAGCCCTCGTACGATGACCGCGCAGGCCAGCCCGATGCCGAAACTGAACCAACTGTCGTGGTAGACCAATACCCAACGCAGGTCGTGGAACATGCCGTACGGCCAGATAGTGGCGAATTGAGGTGCGATCGCCCTGGTGCGTTCGAAGCCGGCCGCGTTCATCGCCCCTGCCTCCGCCGCTGCCGCCAAGGTGGTCAATGCGAGAAGTGGGAGTAGCCGTGCTGATCGCATCACACACCTCGCTGTTCAGCCCAAACTTGGCGTCGCCGCGTACCCGCTTCCCTGCAGGACATTCCTCCGATTTCGGCGGCGGTACCTGCGCGGTGGTGTGACTGGTAAGTCCGAGCGTGTTCTCCGTCCAATGGATGGGACACCAGTGACGGGCAGGAGGACCGGCCGGTTCGGGTGGAGCAGCCCGCGCCCGCGGACGTGGGCTGGGCTCTCCCCGTGCGTCGGATCGGCTCCACGGCCCCGGCGTTGTTCGGGAGTGTCCGGTTTGATCACGGTTTGTTAGATGCCGTAGACGGCGAAGGCGTCGGTGCGGTCGTGTAGGTCGCGGCGGGCATGGGCGATGTTGGCGCGTCCGGCGAGGCGGAAGGTGTTGAGGGTCAGGTTACGGAAGCTGGCCAGGGCTCGTGGCGCGGCAACGGTCCTGAGCTGGGAATCGGCTTCTCGAAAGGTCACGTCCCGGGTCCAGTGCAGACGTTTCTCCACGGACCAATGCCCCCGGGGTTAGGCGTTGAGGTGGTGCGGGCTGGCCAGGTCGGCGTTCAGGCTGACGATGCCGTGGATGATTTCTTTGCTCGTGCGGATGCCGTCGAGTCCGCCGGTGTCGCGGCGTAGTCGGAAGACTTGCCGGGCGCCGGGGAACAGGCTGTCGTCGCAGGGTGCGACCCGTAGGGTTCGGTGTTCGTTACGCCCGTGTCCCCGGTCCTCGTCGATGCTCATGTGGTCGGCGTACTCGGTGTCGGCGCCGGACAGCAGTGCTTGGGCGGCCTGGTAGGTGAGCGGCTGGTTCCCCTTCAAGATCAGCATGTAGTGGGCGCCGGGTGGCCCGGTGATCAGGGAGCAGGCGGAAGAAGGCCAGTCATGATTCCCACCATTACGTGGCAGCCTAAGAGACGTCTCGTAACCCCGGTGTCTGTCCGTTGGGGATGATCATCGAGGATGTTGGGGTGCAGGTGAGAGCACGCCGAACGCCACCGCGAACCCCAGCTGCGCCGCGAACACCAACGGCAGCGATCCCAGCGCCGCGAACGTACCGGCCAGTACCAGACCCGCCGAAGTGTCAATCCCCTGGAAGCGTGGAGGGTTGTTTAAGGGTGAGTCAGCTGCGGGCGCTACTCGGCGACGGTTGGCGCGGGGTTGACCGGCCGGGCCGGCGACGTGCACGGTCTCGTTGCCGTCGGCGACGGCACGGACGGCGGCGGCCCGCGGCCGGGTCGGCGCTTCCCGGGTGGATCTGGTCAGGCCGCGCGCCGGTGCCACGGATTGCGGTACAGCGGCCGGCCAGGGGTCAGATGTTGGAGCCGTCGGGTGGGAGGTCGGCGGGCGGTTGTGAGGATCCGCCGTCACCGGCGTTGGGGCAGGACAGGCCGAGGGTGTAGGCCGTCATCGACAATGACCCGTAGGCGTAGCCGTCGACGAGAACTTCGGTGTCGGATGCTTCGGTGGCGCCGGCGAGGCCGGCGAGGTAGAGCGCGGGGATGAAGTGGTCTGCTGTCGGTACGGCGTTGCCGAAGTCGCGGTGGGCGTCGAGTGTCGCGAACTCGGTCGGGTCGGTCAGCATGCGAGACTTGGCGTCTTCGTCGAAGCGCTGTGCCCAGTCATAGCCGTCGTCGGTGAGCTTCCAGTTCATCCCGCGCAGGTTGTGCACGATGTTGCCGCTGGCGACGATGAGCACTCCGCGCTGCCGCAGTGGGGCGAGTTTGGCGCCGAGCTGAAGGTGGTAGTCGAACGGCTTGTCGGCGTTGACGCTGAGCTGCACGACGGGAATCGAGGCGTCGGGAAAGGCATGCGTCAGCACTGACCAGGTGCCGTGATCGATGCCCCAGCTGTCGACGTCGGCGCCGACCCAGGTCGGATGAACGACATCACTGACCTCTGCGGCCAGCTCGGGCAGCCCGGGCGCTGGGTACTGCACCTCGAACAGTGCCGGCGGGAAGCCATAGAAGTCGTGGATGGTCCGCGGTCTGGGCATCGCCGTGACGGCGGTGGCGTTGATATACCAGTGCGCGCTGATCACCAGGATGGCGCGCGGGCGGGGTACCGCCGCGCCGAAGGCTTTCCATGCGGTGGTGTAGCGGTTGACCTCGAGGGCGTTCATCGGGTTGCCGTGGCCGATAAACGCTGCGGGCATCAGTGCGTCTGAGGCGTTGAGGTTGTCTGCGGGCACGTCGGGCCCTCCTCGGGTCGCGGTTTCATCCGACGGCGGGGCGTCGCTTGCAGGCAGGCCATCAGCGTAGTGCGGACGGCCTGTCGGCTACCGCACTTCGGCTTCGTCCTTGTCGTAGCGGTTCACCTTGACCGCGACCGGCGGGCAGCTCGCCTTGGACGTCGCGGTGCCGGCGGGTCACGTCGACGTACTCGACGCTCTCGCCACACGCGCCGGGCTCCAGGACGTCGCGTGAATCCGGGGTTGCGGTCGGGGCAGGTAGCGGAGGCGGCGGGGGTGAACCAGCAGACGCTGCGCTACTACGAGCAGCGAGGTCTGGTGGCCGAGCCGGATCGGACGTTGGGTGGGCACCGGCTCTACCCGCCAGAGACTGTCACGATCCTGCGGGTGATCAAGACCGCGCAGCGGCTCGGGATCACCTGGACGAGGTCGCCGGGTGGTTCTGCCTGCAGATCCCCCTTTTCCTGGCCCCTGCAGCGTGCTGGTGAGCGCGGGCGCTGGTCGAGTCCACGGACACGTCCCAGGTAATCCGTCCGGCCGCATCAGCGAGGGCCTGCAGGGCGGTAAGCACCTTCTTCCAGCTCTCGTCACGCTGCCACCTGCGGAACAGGGCATACATCGCCGACCAGGACCCGTACTGCGGTGGCACGTCCCGCCACGGGGCACCTACTCGGATGCGCCACCGGATCCCGTCGATCAACTGCCGCCTGCTCCACAACGACAATCGACCCGGCCCCTTCGGCGCTGGCAGCAACGGCTCCAGCACCGCCCACTGCACGTCGATCAGGTCGAACCGCTCGTCGCGTCGCGGGAGACCAGTTCGCAGGTCGTCCACCAGCATCGCGGCGCCGACCCTGATTCCGTACGGCAGGATCTGCCCGCTGCGTGCAGGCACCCGCAGCCGGCGGCCGGCCCAGCAGCGGCTCGCCGTGCCAGCCCAGCGCGGACGAGTCGAACCGGTCACGGACCACGCCGACGGCGGCGTCGAGTCGGTGCCCAGGGTCACACCCGTCCGGGTACAAAACGGGCCCAACATCGCAGAAGCGACTAACCGCTGCCGACGTTGTGGGAATGTTTCATGTACTAGGCACTAGTTGGCGCCCCAATGAGGGAAATGCCTGCGTGTCATCCATTTCCGGAGGCCAGCGGTGCCTAGAGCGTCTGTATCCCCAATATGGCGACCCGTCGGGTTTGCCACCGGACCAGGCTTGGAAACTTGCCTATGGAAGGAGCGTCAGGTGATCAGAAAGCATGGGCGGCTGTGGACCGTCGCGGCTGTGGTAAGCGCAGCGGTGGCGGTCACTGCCACGGCGGCAATGGGAGATGGGGGCGGTCACGACCGTGCGGGGAGCGAGGACCGCGGCGGACACCACGCGGGCGACCCGCGGTTCAAAGTGATCAACCAGGTCTCCGATCAGGAAGAACGAGATCCCGCGGTCGTCGACCCGGACGCTGTCAACTCGTGGGGGCTGGCCCTGGGACCGACGACACCGCTGTGGGTGGCCAACAACGGCACGAACACCGCCACCGTCTATCGTGGCGGAGTCGACGGGGCCCCGGTCGAGAAGGTCGACCTCACCGTTGACATCCCCGGCGGCGCGCCGACCGGGGCGGTGTTTAACGACACCGACGGCTTCGAGGTGCCCGGGCCGGGCGGTGACGAACCGGCACGCTTCATCTTCGTCAGCGAGGGCGGTGACATCACCGCTTGGAACCCGAACGCGGAAACCACGGCCGTCGTGGTGGCGCACACGAACCGTGCGATCTACAAGGGCGTGACCCTACTGAAGACCGACGTCGGCAGTTTCCTGCTCGCCGCCGACTTCCACAACGCACGCATCGATGTGTTCGACGAAAACTTCGACAAGGCGGACCTGCCGGACTCCCTCTTCCGGGACACGAACATCCCCGACGGGTTCGCGCCGTTCAACGTACTGGCGGTAGGCGAACGGGTCTACGTCACCTATGCAAAGCAGGATGCGGACGCTGAGGACGACGTGAAAGGCCCCGGTCTCGGTTTCGTCAACCTGTTCACCGACTTCGGGACGGAGGTTCGGCGGATCGCCAGCGAGGGCACGCTGAACGCACCGTGGGGTCTCGCCATCGCGCCGGAAGGCTTCGGCGAGTTCACCGGCGACTTGCTGGTCGGCAACTTTGGCGACGGCCGGATCAACGTGTTCGACGGCAAGGATTTCGAGGGCCAACTGCGGGACGAGGACGGCAAGACGATCGCCATCGACGGTCTGTGGGCGCTCCTGCCGGGCACCGAAACCACCGGTGGTGAAGAGACTCTGTGGTTCAGTGCCGGGCCGGACGACGAGCAGCACGGACTGGTTGGTCAGTTGATCCCAACGACCAAGTAACTGCCGCGGATCCGCCGCGCCCCGAGCTTCGCGGGGCGCGGCGTACCGCTGTTCCGGCCCCGCCGGGTACTGCCGGTACGGTCTATTCGGACCGTCGCCACCCCGCCGAGCACACGGTCGAGTTGGCGATTGAGCCTGGCCCAATCGCAGGGTCATTGCGTTGTCGGGTAATCGCTGGTCGCCGCGGTGATGAGGTCGTGTGGGCGGCGGTTGGCGCGTCGGGCGGCGCGGGCGATGTTGGTGTCGGCCGTTGGTGCGGTGGTAGCCGATCGAGGTGTTACGCAGGGTGGCGAGGACGGCAGGTCCGGTGCCGGTTCGGGCCTGGTGGAGATCTTCACGGAAAGTGACGTCGCGGACGTGGTGGACCAGGTTTTCGAGGTGCCATTCGAGGCGGGCCCAGTGCTGCAGGTCGGCGGGTTGGGCCTGGTCGGCGGGTAGGGACACCGTGTAGTAGGCGGTTTCGCGCGATCGCCAAAGCCCTCGACGTGTCCCTGGGGGACCTGATCGGCGCACCAAGCCAGTTCGAGTGGTCCGACGACTCAGGTCGCGAGACCATCCCCGCACTGCGCGCCGCGCTGCACGACTACCGGCATCTCGCGCCCACGCTGGCCAGCACAGCCGACGTCGAGGCTCCCGGCCTGCGCGAGATCGAGAACGACGTCGCTGAGATCTGGACCGCCTACCAGCACTCGCGGTACGGCACTCTCGCCCGCCGACTCCCCTACCTCATCCACGACTGCCTCACCGCCACCGAGGCCTACCACGGAGACGACGGTCAGCGCGCGCACGCGATGACCGCCTACGCCCATCAGCTCGCCGCGCTTTTCCTCACGAAGCTCGGCGAAGGTGACCTCGCTTGGACCGCTGCCAGCCGGGGCCTGGCCGCCGCCAACGCCAACCATGATCACGTCGTGATCGGCTCGCTCAGCCGCTCCGCCGCGCATTCTCTGGTCTCCATCGGCGAATACGCGCAGGCTCGTGGCGTCGCCGCCACCGCCGCCCAGTTTCTTGAACCACGGCTCGCCAAGCCCACGCCGCAACTGCTGTCGGTCTACGGCAGCCTGCACCTGGCCGACGCCGCCCGATTCAGCCGGCACTCACCAGGCGACAGGCCGCCCGCAGCAGCCGTCAGCCGACCCAGCTGTAGCGGCGTTCCGGCCGGCCGGCCGCGCCGTAGCGCAGCGTCACCGCCGCCCGCCCGGTACCCGAGAAGTGCTCCAGGTAGCGACGAGCGCTGACTCGGGAGACTCCCACCCGGTTCGCGCATTCTGCTGCCGAGAGGGTGCCGGAGTTCTCCCGAAGTGCGCGTTCCACCAGCTCCGCGGTCTCGATGCTGAGACCCCGGGGCAGGGCGGAGGTGACGTGCGAGCTGCTGCGGGACAGCACCCGGTCCACGTCGGCCTGGTCGCTTACCACGGCCGCACGCAGCGAGTTTCGCCGTGCGGCGTACTGCTCCAGCCGGGTGCGCAGCTCGTCGAACCCGAAGGGCTTGAGCAGGTAGTTGACCGCGCCGTAGCGGACCGCCCGGCGGACCGCCTCGACCTCCCGGGCGGCGCTGATCACCAGGATGTCGCAGTCGTGCCGTGCGGCGCGCAGCCGGGTCACCACGTCGAGGCCGAACATGTCCGGCAGGTAAAGGTCGAGCAGCACCAGGTCGGGCCGGAACTCGTCGACCGCGGCGACGGCCTGCTCGCCGGTGCCCGCGGTACCGACCACCCGGAACCCGTCCATCCGCTCGACGAACCCCCGGTGGATTCGGGCGACCATGAAGTCATCGTCGACGACCAGGACGTCGATCAACGAACTCCCTCCAGCATGGTGGCTACCGACATCCGGGCGGTGAACATCGCGCCCTCCTCGGTGTTCGTCACCGCGATTTCCCCGCCGCGCCGGTTGCAGACCAGCCGAGTGAGCGCCAGCCCGATACCGCGCTCGCCGCCCTGCGCCGCCTTCGTGGTGAAGCCTTGGGTAAAGACCTCCTGGGCCAGCTCCGGGGCGATCCCCGGCCCCGAGTCCCGGACGATGATCTCCACGGACGAGGCGTCCTGGCGCAGCTCAACCTCCACCCAGGCGGGTCCGTCCGCCGCACCGGTGCCGCCGCCGGCCGGGCCGGCGTCCCTGCCGGCGGCGACGGCATCCACGGCGTTGTCGACCAGGTTGCCCAGCACCGTGGCGACGTCCGCGGTGATCTCCGGCTCCATCCGCTCCAGGCTGGTCCGTTCGGAGACCCGCAGCTCCACCCGACGCTCGGCGGCCACCGCGGATTTCGCCATCAGCAGCGCGGCGACCGCGGTGTCGTGGATCCGGCTGGTCACGGTCAGGTCGAGCGACGCCCGGTGCCGGCTCAGCGCGTCCACGTACCGGACCACCTCGTCGTGTTCGCCGATCTGGATCAGCCCGGAGATGGTGTGCAGCTGATTGGCGAACTCGTGGGTCTGCGCGCGGAGCAGCTCCGCGGTGCTGCGGAATGACCCGATCTCCCGTTCCAACCGGGCCAGCTCGGTGCGGTCCCGCAGCGTGGTCACCGAACCGAGCCGGCGACCGTCCTTGTTGACCGTCATCCGGTTCATCACCAGCACCCGGCCGGCGCGGACGACGACCTCGTCGCGGGCCTCCGGACCGTCGCTGGTGCCGGCCAGCACGTCCCGCAGCCGGCCGGAGATGCGCAGGTCGGCGAGGCTGCGCCCGAGGCAGTGCTCGGGCAGGTCGAGCAGCCGCCGCCCGACGGCGTTCACCAGGGTGATCCGCAGTTGCGGGTCCAGCGCGATGACGCCCTCGGCGATGCCGTGCAGCAGCGCCTCTCGGTGCTCCGCCAGCCCGGCGATCTCTCGCGGCTCCAGGCCCAGGGTCTGCCGCTTGATCCGCCGGGCCAGCAGCCAGGACCCGACCACCCCGAGAGCGCTGGCGATGCCGAGATAGGTGAAGAGGTACGAGGAGGCGCCGACCATTCGCTCTGACCAAGTCGGTGAGGCCTCACCGATCACCACGGCACCCAGGTAGCGGCCGAGGTTTTCCTTGCGGTCGCCGAGCACCGGAACCTGGGCCACCAGTTCCCGCGATCCGTCGACCTCCAGCTCGCCGAACCAGCTACGGCCGTCGGTTACTCGGGGATCGCCTAGCACTACCGCGGCGCCCACCAGGGTGGGGTTGGTGGAGCTGACCACCCGGCCGCGGGCGTCGGCGACGCTGACCGTGGTCACGGCGGCCTCGGTCAGCACGTTCTGCACCAGCGGCGCGATCGTCTCCGCCGGCGCCGGCTGGGTGAGGCGGTCGCGCAGCAGCCGGTTGCCGGCGAGCTGCTCGCCGAGGGCGGCGACGCGGCGGCCCTCCACCCGGTTGAAGGTCGCCGCCGACTGAGCCAGGGACACGGCGGCCACGGCCAGCAGCACCACGACGATGATCGCGAGCTGGAGGACCAGCAACTGCCCGGCCAGGGAGCGGCGGCGGGAAGTGATCGCGACCACAAAGACCTCAATTTCCGCTGGTGACAGAAGGCAGACACGGAGTCCGCCCGGAGGCCATCATCTTGCCGCCGGACTCCTTCGAAACGAAAGAGAAACATAATGGCAACTCGGAGAAACGTGCTGGTCATGGGGGTCGCCGCCGCGACGGCGCTGGCGCTGGGCGCCTGCGGCGCCACCGCCGGACAGAACGAGGGCGGGTCCGGCGATGACGGAAAGCCGGTCGCCGGCCTGCGGATCATGGTGCCGAACACCCCCGGTGGCGGGTACGACACCACAGCCCGTACCGCCGCCAAGGTGATGGAGGACGCGAAGATCGCCACCGGCGTGCAGGTGTTCAACCTGCCCGGTGCGGGCGGCACCGTTGGCCTCCAGCGGATGGTGAATGAGAAGGGCAACGGCAAGCTCGCCATGCAGATGGGGTTGGGCGTGGTCGGCGCCTCCTACACCTCCAAGTCGTCCGCGACGCTCACCCAGACGACCCCCCTGGCCAAGATGATCGAGGAAGCCGGTGCCATCGTGGTGCCGAAGGATTCGCCGTACAAGACGATCGGCGATCTGGTCGCCGCCTGGAAGAAGGACCCGAAGAAGATTGCCGTCGGCGGCGGTTCCTCGCCGGGCGGCCCGGACCACCTGCTGCCCATGCAGCTCGCCAAGACGGTCGGCATCGACCCGCGCCAGGTCAACTTCGTCTCGTACGACGGCGGCGGTGAACTGCTGCCGGCGGTGCTCGGTGGCAAGGTGGCCTTCGGCGCCAGCGGCTTCGGCGAGTTCCTCGACCAGGTCGAGGCGGGCCAGCTCCGCGTCCTCGCGGTGACCAGCGAGCAGCCGATCGCGGCGCTCAAGGAGGTGCCGACCCTCAAGGCCTCCGGAATCGACCTGGTCTTCACGAACTGGCGCGGCATCGTCGCCCCGCCCGGCATCAGTGACGGCGACAAGAAGGTCTGGATCGACGCGTTGACGAAGATGCACGAGTCCGAGGAGTGGAAGGCCGAGCTGGCCAAGCGGGGCTGGAGCGACGCCTTCGTGACCGGTGACGCCTTCGCCACCTTCCTCACCGAGCAGGACACGTCCGTGGCCGACCTGCTCAAGCAGCTCGGGCTGGCGTGACCGGCATGACGACCCGACCGGACCGGGGCGGCGACCCGCCGCCCCGCCCGGCGGCGCCGGAGGCGAGCGCTTCCGTCGTACCACCGATCCCGACGCAGCCGACCGCGGAGGCTGCCGATCCGGTGTCTCCCGCAAGGGAAGCCGAGACGACCGCAGAGCGTACGCCGGCCCTGCCTGCGGTGGCACGGCCGTCAGCGGCCGACGACCGGCCGCCGGTTGCGGACGCCCTCCACGGCGCGGCGCGGACGCCGAAGCCGGACCGGGCGCAGTACGGCGTCTGTGCGTTCCTCGCCGTGGTCGGCGCACTGGTCATCGTCGACGCGATCCGGATCGGGCACGCGATCAGCAGCGCCGACCCGATCGGGCCGAAGCCGGTGCCGATCCTGCTCGGCGCACTGCTGCTGGTGGTCGCCGCGATCTACGCGGTGGACGTGGCCCGCGGCGGCGCGGGTGAGCCGGAGGCCGGCGAGGACGTCGACCTGAGCAGCCCGATCGACTGGCGGACGGTCCTCCTGCTGATCGGTGCCTTCCTGGTCAACGCGGTGCTGATCGACCGGCTCGGCTGGGTGATCAGCGGCACCCTGCTGTTCTGGGGTTCGGCATTCGCGCTGGGCAACCGGCACTACATCCGCAACCTGCTGATCGCCGTCGCCCTGTCGCTGATCACCTTCTACACGTTCGCCATCGGGCTGGGTGTCAACCTGCCCGCCGGCGTCCTGCAAGGAATCCTCTGATGGACAATTTCGGCCACCTGCTCGACGGGTTCGCCAATGTGCTGACCCCGATGAACCTGCTGATCGCGCTGCTCGGCGTGACCATCGGCACCGCCGTCGGTGTGCTGCCCGGCATCGGTCCGGCGATGACGGTCGCGCTGCTGCTGCCGGTCACCTACGGGATGGAGCCGACGCAGGCGTTCATCATGTTCGCCGGCATCTTCTACGGCGGCATGTACGGCGGCTCGACCACGTCGATCCTGCTGAACACCCCCGGCGAGTCGTCCTCCGTGGTGACCGCGATCGAGGGCAACAAGATGGCGAAGGCGGGTCGGGCCGCGCAGGCGCTGGCCACCGCCGCGATCGGCTCCTTCGTCGCCGGCACCATCGCCACCCTGCTGCTGGTCGTGGTCACCCCGCCGGTGGTGGCATTCGCGATCAGTCTCGGCGCGCCGGACTACTTCGCGCTGATGCTGCTCTCGTTTGTGGCGGTGACCGCGGTGCTCGGCGCGTCCCGGGTGCGCGGCTTCGCCTCGCTGCTGATCGGCCTGGCCATCGGCGTGATCGGGATCGACCAGACCGGCCAGCAGCGGCTCACCTTCGGTATCCCGCAACTCGCCGACGGCATCGACGTGGTGGTGGTCGCGGTGGGCATCTTCGCCGTCGGCGAGGCGCTCTGGATCGCCGCGCACCTGCGGCGCAAGGCCGCCGAGGTGATCCCGGTGGGCCGCCCCTGGATGGGCCGGCAGGACTGGAAGCGGTCCTGGAAGCCCTGGCTGCGCGGCACCGCGTATGGGTTCCCGTTCGGGGCGCTGCCGGCTGGCGGGGCGGAGATCCCGACCTTCCTGTCATACGCGACCGAAAAGAAACTGTCGAAGCACCCGGAGGAGTTCGGTAAGGGCGCGATTGAGGGTGTCGCCGGGCCGGAGGCGGCCAACAATGCCTCCGCCGCCGGGACGCTGGTGCCCATGCTGGCGATCGGCCTGCCGACCAATGCCACAGCCGCGGTCATGCTGGCTGCCTTTCAGCAGTACGGCATCCAGCCCGGTCCGCTGCTCTTCGAGCGGGAGTCCGGCCTGGTCTGGACCCTGATCGCCAGCCTCTTCGTCGGCAACCTGCTGTTGCTCGTGCTCAATCTGCCGCTCGCGCCCGCTTGGGCCCGGCTGCTGCGGGTTCCGCGGCCGTACCTCTACGCCGGGATCATCTTCTTCGCCTCGATGGGCGCGTACGCGGTCAACGCTCAGCCGTTCGACCTGTTCCTGTTGCTGACCCTCGGCCTAATCGGGTTCGGGATGCGGCGCTTCGGGCTGCCGATCCTGCCGCTGATCGTCGGGGTGATCCTCGGCCCCCGGGCGGAACTTCAGGGCCGGCGGGCGCTGCAGCTCGCCGGTGGCGACCTCTCCGGTCTGCTCGGTGGCTGGGTGTCCTGGCTGATCTACGCCACCGTGCTGGTGGTGCTGCTCTGGCCGCTGCTCGGCCGGTTCCTCGTACGACCGCTTCGTGAAAGGTTGGCGACCGGATGACCGTGCTGGTGGGGTACGTGCCGTCGGAGTTGGGCGAGGCGGTCCGGTGCGCGGCGGTTGAGCAGGCCCGGTTCCGCGATGAGCCGGTGCTCGTGGTCAACACCTCGCGCGGGGGACGCGTACGTCGACCCGCGGTTCGCTCAGGACCACGACCTCGAGCGTGTCCGCCGGGAGCTGACCGGGCTGGGCGTGCGGCACAGCGTCCAGCAGTTGGTGCGGGGCCGTGACGCGGCCGAGGAGATCGTCGAGTTGGCCGAGTCCGAGGACGTGTCGCTGGTGATGATCGGGATCCGGCACCGGACGCCGGTGGGCAAGCTGATCATGGGCTCCACCGCGCAGGAGATCCTGCTCGGCGCCCGCTGCCCGGTGCTCGCCGTCAAGATCGACGGGGTGTGACGTCTCCTGCCGTCCACGGGGGCACCTTCCCGAACCAGCCGGAGCGGAAGGGTGCCCCGTGCCAGCCTCGAACCGCACCAGCGGCCGTCGCCGCCACCGGCCTACGCCCGTTCACCGCCCCTGAATCCGATACCCGAAGTGAGAGAAGGACGAACCATGCGGACGCCCACCGCGGACCTTTATGACCGGTACATGGACGAACTCGGCTCGTGCGACACGCAGCTGCGCCAGTTCGGCGGCTTCCACGCCTTCCGCGGACCGGCAGTCACCGTGCGGTGCTTTGAGGACAATGCCCTGCTGAAGTCGGTCGTCTCCGCACCGGGTGAGGGGCGGGTGCTGGTGGTGGATGGTGGCGGGTCCGTACACACGGCCCTGATGGGCGACGTGATCGCCGGTATGGCGGCGGAGAACGGCTGGGCGGGTGTGGTGATCAACGGCGCCGTCCGCGATGTCGCTGCCCTGCGCGCCCTTCCGATCGGCATCAAGGCACTCGGCACCAACCCGCGCAAGAGCGCCAAGACCGGGGCCGGCGAGCGGGACGTGCCGGTGGCATTCGGAAACTGCACCTTCGATCCCGGCGCCGCGGTTCACAGTGACGACGACGGTATCGTCGTCCTGCCCCTGGGCCGGCGGGCGTAGGCCTGAAGGGCCAGGTGACCAGTGACTCGATCATCGGGGCCCCTCCAGTCGGAGCCCTGCTCGACCGCGAGCAGCCCGGCAGCGATCCCCGGGTCAGGGGCGGTTTGTCAGACCGCGGGGGCACATCGCCCTAAGACGGGCAGGATCTTGACCGACCCGACACATCACGATGGACGCCCCGCCGAACGGCACCCGATCCGAGTCGTCTTTTAGAATCACCTGCAGGGCGTCGTCCGACCACGAAACCGATGTCGTCGGTCATTGCTCCTCGTTCACGTCGACGGACGGGGCCTGCGCCCCGCCGTGGGGGATGGTCGCTCAGGCGGCGCGGAGTGCGGCGAAGGACGCCTCGGCCTGCTTGCGCAGCATCGGGTACGAGGTCCTGGACTGGCCGGGGCAGCCCGGCGAGGAGCAGCTCGACCTCGGCCGGCGTGGCGACGGTCGAAGAATCAGCTGCACGTGGGAGAGCTGGACCTGACCTGCGAGGGCTGGAGTTCCCGTCCGAGTCGGATCTGATGTTGCTCGTCTGCGCGGGCGAGCGTTGTCACGTCTGTGCAGGTACCTGGCGGATGCGATCCCGGCCACCTGCAGCCGGCGGACGAAACCCGTCCTCCGGCTCGGACCGGATGGCACAGTGTGAGGAGTGACCAGGGGTCGGTCGGCGTTGCATGTGGCTGCGCGATTCTTCGGAGGCATTCAGCTATCCACCGGGGGCGTCGGGGTGACCCGGTTGGAGCTGTTCCTCGACCTGGTGTTCGTATACGCGTTCCTGAGCGTGACGGACCTCATGGCGGAGAACTTCCGAATCGAGGGCCTGTTCCAGGGCGTGCTGGTAGTCCTGTTGCTTTGGCGGTGCTGGAGCTCTTACACGTTGCTCGGCAACGTCGTCAGGTTGGATCGGGGATTCATGCGGCCACTCATTTTCGGGGCAGCCGCGACCATCCTGGTGATCGGGATTGCCGCGCCGGTGATCTTCGCCGATCGGCCAGGTGGCCTGTTCGGGCCGTTGATCTTCGTCGTCGCGTTCCTGCTGGCCCAGTTCGGCGCGCTGATGAGTTTGACGTACACCATTTCAGGCGGGACTCGAGGACCCCTTCTACGCGCATGGTTGCCGTTCTCCGGCGGCGCCGTCCTGCTGCTGTGCGGTGCGCTGCTCCCTCTCCACCTGCCGCCGGACGTCGACGATGGGACCGTCCGACTGACCCTCTTCTTCGCCGCCACCGTCGTCGACTTCATCGGCGTGCGCGCGCTCGGCGCTGGCAACTGGCGGATCGCGTCCGTGCCGCACTGGGCCGAGCGGCACCGGCTGATCATGCTCATCGCGCTTGGCGAGACAATCATCTCGATCGGCACCAGCCGTGGCCTCATCGGCGACCCTCCGATCACCTGGTCGGTCATCGGAGGTTCCGCCCTGGGCCTCGTCGTCGTGGCCGTGCTTTGGTGGCGCTACTTCGACATCGCCGGATTCGCCGCGGAGCAGGCGCTGGAGCACCAGCCGACAGCCACCAGATCACGACTGGGCCGGGACGCGTATAGCGTCCTGCACGTTGTCATGATCGTCGGTCTCGTCCTCATCGCGCTGGGGCTCAAACGCGCGTTCAGTTCCGTCGAGCCCGCCACCGCGTACCGGTGGGACCAACTGAGCACGTTCGTCCTCTACGGAGGTGTCCTCTTCTACCTACTCGGTCTGGTGGCGCTCGAGCACCGCACCATCCGCCTGCTGGGTCGTAGCCCGTTGCTGGGGATCGTCCTGGTGACCGCCTTGGTTCCGGTTGCGGTCCGCCTACCGCCGGTAGGCGCGGTGGGCCTGCTCGCCGCCGTTCTCACCAGCATGGTCCTGGCCGACCTCACCGTCTTCCGCCAGCGGCATCATGTGCTGCACAGGCAGGCGGCGGAGGCGTCGGTCCGCGCCGCCGCTACCGGAGTCACACCAAAGGAACTGTTCCTCGATCTGGTGGTCGTCTACACGTTCATCCAGGTCACCGTGTTGATGACCCGACACCCCACCGGGGTTGGGGTCGCCCAGGCCCTGGCGGTGCTCACCCTGCTCTGGGTCGCCTGGTCCCTTTACACCCAGGTGGGAAACGTCCTTCGCAGCGAGTCCATCCCCGTGCGGTTGAGCGTCCTACTGGTCGTCGCCCTGACCCTGACGATCGGCATCGCCATCCCACAGGCGTTCGACGTGGTACCCGACGGCTTGCCCGGCCCGATGATCGTCGTGCTCTGCTATATCGTGCTGCGCGTGCTGCACCTGAGCACGCTTCGGCTGGTCGTCCGCCCGGACCGGCTACCACAGGCCCAACTGCTGCGGGCGAGCATTGCGACCGTGGCGGCGCTCATCCTGCTGTTGCTCGCCTCGCTGGCATCCTCGCGGCCGCATGCCCCCGAAGGGCTGAACCAGCTCGTGGCAAGCCTCTGGCTGATGGCCATCGTCGTCGACCTCGCCGGGGGCTACCTCGTCGTCCGGCAGTTCTGGCGCGTGAGTTCGGCCAAGCATTGGACCGACCGGTACGCCCTGATCATCCTTGTCGCACTGGGCGAATCGATCATCTCGGCAGGGGTGGCCGTCTTCGGCCGCGCGATCTCCTGGTCGGTCATCGTCGCCATCGCCACCAGCATGGTCCTACTGGCCACACTCTGGTGGGCGTACTTCGACACGGACGCGATCGTCGGAGAGCGCGTCATGCAAGACCGCACCGGCAACCAGCGGGCCGCGCTGGCCCGCGACGCCTACACCTACCTGCACCTGCCCATGATCGTCGGACTGATACTGCTCGCCTTCGGCCTGCGGAAGACCCTCGACGTGATCAGCGACCCGTCAGGACCAGCGCGCACCCCGCTAGGGCACGCCACCCTCTTCGCCGGAGTGCTCGTCTATCTCCTCGCCAACCAGGCATTCTGGTGGCGCACCCAGCGCGAGATCCGCTGGATCCGGGCCACCGGAATCCTGCTCGTGGCAATCTTCGCGCCGATGACCAGCCCACTGCCACCGCTGTGGGCACTGACCATCCTGACAGCCACCACCGCCGCCGTCATGATGACCGACTCCCACCGCGCCGCCGAGCTACGACGACGGCTACACGAGCCGCCACCATCGAGCATCCTGACCGACGCGCGGCCCGCCAACCCCATCAGGTAACCCGGAGCCATGTCGGAGACCGTCCGGTGCTCGTTGACGACGTCACGTCTAGCTGCGCCGGCAGCACGCCGGCTGGGCTGGGCTGGGCTGGGCATGGTTCGACCGGCGCCGCAACGACCTGCTGCGCGACACCGGCTGCGTAGCCGATCACGTGGTGCAGCACTCGATGCGGCCCCAGGACGCGCTAACCGGCACCCTCGCCGAACTCGACGACGAGGCCGGGCGTTGGCCCTCCCCTTGGCGGGAAGCCATCCGTGCCTGCGTACGCCGTCGCGGAGTCACCGGCACAACTTCGCGTGCGAATGCGAGCGTGGTGGCGCGACCGATCCCGTTCGCCGCACCCGTCACGAATGCGACCCTGCCCGTGAAGCTGCCGCCGGCCGTCCTGTCCATCGTTGGTTCGTTCCGGGTTGAGCTCACTCAGCGCGGTGTGTGCGCTGCCAGGGCGGCGGCCTTCCGGGGGGCGCAGCTCGTCAGGGGTTGAGGAGGGTCTTGATGGCGCGGCGCTCGTCCATCGCCCGGTACCCCTCGGCGGCCTGATCGAGGGGAAGGGTGAGGTCGAAGACCTTGCCCGGGTCGATCTGCCGGGTCCCGATCAGGTCGATCAACTCGGGCAGGAAACGGCGTACCGGGGCGGGGCCGCCGTGCAGGTGCACGTGGGAGAAGAACAGCTCCTCACCGGGCAGTTCGACGTCGTGGGCGACTCCGACGTAGCCGACGTGGCCGCCGGCACGGGTGGCCCTGATGGCTTGCATCATCGACTCCTGGGTGCCGACCGCCTCGATGACCGAGTGCGCCCCGAGGCCGTCGGTGAGGTCCTTGATCCGTGCGACGCCGTCGTCGCCGCGTTCGGTGACGATGTGGGTCGCACCATAGTGCGCTGCGAGCTTTTGGCGCGGCTCATGCCTGCTCATCGAGATGATGCGTTCCGCGCCGAGCTGCTTGGCCGCCAGCACGGCGAGTAGACCGACCGCACCGTCGCCGACCACCGCGACGGTCTTGCCCGGGCCGACCTCGGCCGCCACGGCACCGAACCAGCCGGTGCCGAGCACGTCGGAGGCGGCAAGGAAGCTTGGGATCAGGTCGTCCGAGGGAATGTCCGGCGTGGCGACGAGGGTGCCGTCGGCCAGCGGAACACGCAGGTACTCGGCCTGGGCGCCGAGCCCGCCGACCGGCTCCCGGTGGATGCACGACGACTGGTAGCCGGCGCGGCAGATCGGGCATGTGTTGTCGGAGGCGAAGAACGAGCCGATGACGAACTGGCCCGGCTTGACGTTCTTGACCTCGCTGCCAACCTCCTGGACGATCCCGACGTACTCGTGGCCCATCGGGGACGGCCCCTTGACCGCTTCGACGCCCCGATACGGCCAGAGGTCCGAACCGCAGACACAGGTCGCGGACAGGCGAATGATCGCATCGGTCGGGAGCATGATCCGGGGATTCTCCCGCGTTTCCACCCGCACATCGCCAGGGGCATGCATGACAACACCACGCATAGGTTCTTCCTCTCCGAAGGACCGGCCTGTCATTTTCTCCGGCCTACCCGGGCAGGCCGTGATGATGCCGCCATCCGGGCCCACCCAGAAGATTTGAACCTCTACCAAAACCGCACAAAATCCTCCACACCATCACCGCCGCTCAAAAGCCTCCGGCCGATCGAGGGCAGATTGTCGCCAGGTGGTCTCTAGTCACCTAGTGCGGTGTCCACGAACGTTCACCGGGTGTCCGGTGGTGGTTGTGGATCCTCGCCTTGTGGGCGAGCGACTCCCCTCCGGGTGGTGGGGCGGGCCTGCGCGGGCCAACTGATCCTCGCGCCGCCCGTGGGCGGCGGGGGTCACGTCGGGACTGGCCGGCACCGGGAAGGTGCCGTCCGGCTCGACGGTGCGTGAGCACCTCCGGCAGCACAACGGCTGTCGGGGTGGTGGGTCCGCCGCCCGGGATACGGGTGGCGATGGTGGCAGCCGCGACCAGGTCACGGTGCCCGGAAAACCGGCAGTGGGGGCAGGACAGGGTCCGTCCACGGGGTTTCGGTACCCGCCGCAGGCAGGCAGGGCAGGTCGAGGACGTGCCACGTTCGTTCACGAGGCGCAGCGTGATGCCGGCCAGGGTGGCCTTGTCGGTGAGGACCTGCAAGAGCCGGCCGACCTGCCACTGCCGCAACCGCAGGTTGTGCCGCCGCCCCGCCTCGATGTCAAGCACCCCACGCGGGTCCCCGACCCGCAGCTCACCGACACGCTGTTCTACCGCCCAAGACACGACCGAACGGGCGGCTTCGTGCTGGGCCTGACGGACCCTGCGCCGATGCCGACCCTCCACCATACGGGCGCGGCGCCGGTACTTGCGCCACCGCCGCGAACCCCGCTGACCCGGCTTCGGCGCCCGCCGGGCGACCGCCCGGCGGCGGGCTTTCGTGTCAGCCAGGTGCATGCGGTGCTCCGCGCGGATCGCCCGCCCCGACACCAGCAACCCCGCACCGTC
>NZ_JBSFYP010000050.1:0-49012 GCF_053599835.1 Micromonospora sp. NPDC005163 | reverse complement strand
GGCGATTCACGGCCAGATCTACGTCAGACGGAATCTGGTACGTGAAGCGAGACGAAACAGGCGTCGACTGGCCCGTCAGGGCGGAGTCGTATCACTGAGGTGATCTCAGCAAGGATCCGGGCGCGGTTCGGCATGACACGGGCATAGCGTCCATAGCGGACAGCGTGGGATAAGGACGTGGAGCCATCGGTAGACAGGTTCTTGCGACGGAATCAGTCTCCGAGAGGGCTCCACGTGATCACCTATTCTGCCAGGCTTGACGTGCCCAGGGAACTCGTGCGACACGTGGCGCGTCTGCTTCGCGCTGAGCGTCGGACGGTGGGAACCCGACCGCGATCCCGGGCGCTGACGTGCTTCTACCAGGCGCTTCTGGTGCTGGTGTGGTTCCGCAAGGGCGAGGACAAGACCACCCTCGGGGCCGGGTTCGGCGTGTCGAGGGCAACCGCTTACCGGTACGTCGCCGAGGCCGTACGCGTCCTGGCGGCGCAGACACCCACCCTGCACGACGCCCTGCAACGGGTAGCCGCCGACGGCTGGTCGCACGTGATCCTCGACGGGAAACTCTTCGACACCGACCGGCTGGCCGAGACGACCACCAGCGTGAAAGGCGAAACGATCGACGCTTGGTACTCCGGGAAACACCGCGACTTCGGTGCGAACATCCAAGCCATCATGCGCCCGGACGGGCTACCGATCTGGACCTCGCAGGCGATGCCCGGACACCTGCACGACCTGACCTGCGCCCAACAGTTGGACCTCACCGGCGCGCTCTACTGGGCCGCTTCGGCGCTGGATCTGCCGACCCTGGCCGACTCCGGCTACGAAGGCGCTGGCCAGGGCATCCACACCCCGTACAAGCAGCCCGCCGACGGCCGCCGCCTCGCCGCAGACAACCGCACCCACAACGCGATCCTTCGATCCATGCGGTGCCTCGGAGAACGCGGCTTCGCGATCCTCACCGGCCGATGGCGGACCCTACGCCACACCACCGCCAGCCCACGGCAGATCGGCGACATCGTCCGCGCTGCTCTCCACCTCATCCACTTCGAATACCGATACCTACCGGATTCTTGTTGAGATCACGTCACTATCCAAACCGCAAAGCGGCAGAATAGGGCACGCCGCAAACAGGTTATAGCGGGACACCGGTTCATCGAATGCCTTCTGACTGGGCGTTTTAATCTTGTCTGCGTGGGATCAGCAGCATTCGGCCCGCCGGCTGCCGGGCCAGTAGAGCCGACGACTCACGGCTATCGGCACCATTTGCCTGACTGATGTCGCAACGATATGCCAGCTTCGTTCCACGGAACGTGTCTGGTTCAGAAAAGTCCTCGTGTGGTCGGACCGCGGGTGCGATCCACTACCGCTCGTCCACAGTAGAACCACGGCATGGTTGAGCGACCTACCTACCCCTGCGACCTGTCCGACGCCCGCTGGGCGCTGATCGCACCACGCCTGAATGCCTGGCGTCAGGCCCGTACCCAGGCCGGCGTCGGCGGACGCGCTGCCACCCACAACTTGCGGGAGATTTTCAACGCGATCCTGTACGTCAACCGCACGGGCATCGCCCGGCGCTATCTGCCCCACGATCTCCCGCCCTGGCAGACCGTCTACGGCTACTTCACCGCTTGGACTAACGACGGCATCTTCGTCCAGCTCAACTACCAGCTCACCGGACTGACCCGCACCAAGGCCGGACGTGCCGTGCACCCGTCGGCCTGCATCATCGACAGCCAGAGTGTGAAAACCTCCACCAACGCACCCCTGCCCACCCAGGGCATCGACGCCGGCAAGAAGATCGTCGGACGCAAGCGGGGCATCATCACCGACACCCTCGGCCTACTCCTCGCCGTCGTCGTCACCGCTGCCAGCGCCAGCGACAACACCATCGGCATCAACCTGCTCGACCAGGCCAAAGCCATCCACCCTGCCTTGGCCAAGACCTGGGTCGACGCGGGCTTCAAGAACAAGGTCATCGAACACGGCGCCGCCCTCGGCATCGACGTCGAAGTCGTCACCAGGGACCCACAGATCAAAGGATTCTCCGTGGTCAAACGCCGATGGGTCGTCGAACGCACCCTCGGCTGGATCATGCAACACCGACGCCTCGCCCGCGACTACGAAGCCCTACCCGACAACTCAGCCAGCATGATCCGCATCGCGATGATCGACAACCTCACCAAACGCATCACCGACGAAACCACCCCAACCTGGCGAGACACCTGAAGGCAGCATCACTCGCAAAATACGTGAATCAGACGCCCTCTCAGGCCGGGATGAACCAGACCGCGGCGTCCGGCGGCAGCAGGAGCGCCCCGCCCGCCGGTTCGGCCGGTACGCTCGCCAGCAGCACCCGGCCGACACCGGTCAGCGGCACCGCCCCGCCGCCGGTGTTGACCGCGCAGCCAAACCCGTCGCCGCGACGGAACGCCACCACGTCCGGTCCGGCGTCCCACCAAGTCAGCTCAGCGGCCCCGATGTTCTCCCCCACCTTCCGGCGCAACCGAATCGCCGCCCGGTAGAGCGCCAGCGTGGAGGCCGGGTCGGCCGTCTGCCGCTGCACGCTCCAGGCTCCCCAGCCGTCGGGCTGCGGCAGCCAGGGCGGGTCGGCGCCGTCTGGCGAGAAGGCGTACGTCTCGCCGTCCGCCGTCCACGGAATCGGTACCCGCGAGCCGTCCCGCCCGCGCACGGTCCGCCCGGAGCGTTCCCAGATCGGGTCGCGGAGCGCCTCGTCGGGGAGGTCCACCTGGGGCAGCCCCAGTTCCTCCCCCTGGTAGACGTACGCCGCGCCGGGCAGCGCCAGCATCAACAGGGCGGCGGCCCGGGCCCGGGCCGCCCGCGGGCCCCCACCTCCCGAACCGTAGCGGGTGACGGTCCGGGTCGCGTCGTGGCTGTTAAGCACCCAGGCCGGCCGGGCGCCGACCCGGCGGTACGCCTCGAGCGTCCGCCCGATGGTGTCCCGCAGCGCGGGGGCGAACCAGTCGCACTCCAGCAACTCGAAGGTGAACGCCTGATGCAGCTCGTCGGGGCGGACGTACCGGGCCTGCCGGTCGGCGTCGAAGAGGCACACCTCCCCGATCAGCGCCCGCTCCCCCGGCACCGCGTCGACCATGGTTCGCCACTGCCGGTACAGCCCGTGCACGCCCGGCTGGTCGAAGAAGGGCATCAGGTGGTTACGCCGGAACTCGATGTGCTGTCCGGCGCCGGCGTCGACCATGTCGGGGTGCTTGAACAGAGCGTGCGCCATGTCGATGCACAGCCCGTCCACACCCCGGTCCAGCCAACACCGGACGATCTTCCGGAACTCCGCCCGCAACTGCGGGTTGTCCCAGTTCAGGTCGGGCTGTTCGGGGCTGAACAGGTGCAGGTACCACTCGTCGGGCCAGCCGTCCGGGCTCGGCACCCGCCGCCAGGCGCTCCCGCCGAACGCCGAACGCCAGTCGTTGGGTGGCCGGTCCGGGTCGTGGTCATCGACCGGACGGAAGACGTACCGGCGACGGGCAGGGCTGCCCGGCGGTGCGGCGAGCGCCTCGCGGAACCAAGGGTGCCGGTCCGAGGTGTGGTTGGGCACCAGGTCGCAGACGACCCGCAGGCCGAGCCGATGCGCGTCGGCGACGAGCGCGTCGAAATCGGCGAGGGTGCCGAAGGCCGGGTCGACACCGCGATAGTCGGCGACGTCGTACCCGCCATCGGCCATCGGTGACGGATAGAACGGGGTCAGCCAGACGGCGTCCACGCCGAGGGAGACCAGGTACGGCAGGCGGGCGGTCACCCCGGGCAGGTCGCCGACTCCGTCGCCGTCGGAGTCGGCGAAACTGCGCACGTACACCTGGTAGCAGACCCCGCCGCGCCACCACAGCTCCCCCGGCGCGGACCCGGTCATTGGCGGACCAGGGTGAAGCCGCCAGGCAGCACGGTGACCCGCAGCGTGGCGGCGGCGCCGGTGCCCCGCGAGCGGAGCACGCCCGCCGCGTCGTACACCTCGACGGTGGCCGGTCCGGTGGCGGTGATCTCCGCCGTCCGGGCGGTCCGGGCAGCACTGCGCAGCAGCGTCGTGCGCCGTTCGCCGCCGGCCAGGGTGAGCCGGGAGACCAGCGGCTCCAGCACGACCGCGTCGACGGTCGCCGGCTCCCCGGCCGCCGCCTCGACGGTCAGGTCCGTGGCGTGGGCGGCGAGTTCGCGGGGCAGGGTGACCGGGAGCAGGGCGCCCGGGGCCGGGGAGTTGCCCTGGGCGCCGATCCGGGCGTGGTCGACCTCGCCGAGCGGTCCGGCGTCGCTGCGCCAGACCGTCCGGGCGGGTACGCCGGAACGCAGGTCCACCACGGGCAGCACCAGCCGGGGCTGGTCGGCCGGCGGGAGCTGCCAGCGCAGCCCGGCCCCGGCGGGCAGGTCGACGTACGCCCCACTGATCAGCGATTCGTCGGTCCAAGCGGACGGTGGGGTGACCACGGTCGCCCCACCCGATCGGGCGGCATCCTCGGCTTCCAGGGTCACCGCGCCGACCCGTTCGACGACCTCGGTGCGGCGGGCGAGGGCGGTCAGCTCGGGACGGGCGTCCAGGGCCAGCATGCTGAGCAGCGTGTGGATGGTGGACTCGGCGCCGGAGTTCCGGTTGACCTGCCCGTCGCCGTTGATGCCGTCGATGGCCCGGCCGGTGTCCGGGTCGTAGCCGGGCGTCCCGGCCGGGTTCGCGCCGAAGTACCAGGCGGCGGTGACGGCGGCGAGCTGCGCGAACCCGGAACGTCCGCTGGCATCGGCGACGGCGAGCAGCGACTGCACCCGGGAGTCGACGCCGTAGGCGATCTGGGTCCGGTCGGTGCGGGTGGGCAGCCGGCCGTTGTCCGGGCCGCCGGAGGTGAGCAGCCAGGGGGTGAAGACGGCCGAGTCGGTGACGGCCGGGCCGAGCAGGGTCCGGTCGCCGAGTGCCTGCGCGGCCCGGGCGAGCGCGGCCGGCATCTGGGCGCCCCATCCGTGCCAGACCGAGCGCGAAAGCGCCCAGGGACGGATCGCACCGAATGGCCATTCCCGCACGTCGCCGTCGGCGAGGGCGGCGATGCCCCGGGCGAGTTGGCGCAGCGCCCGGCGGGCGGTGGTGCCGCCGCCGGCCTCGACGTAGGCGCCGAGACCGAGCACCGCCTCGGCGGTGGCGTCCGCGCCGTCCACGATCAGCCAGGCCGGGGTACGTTCCCCGTCGATGATCTGCCACCGGTTGTAGCGGACGAGCACCTGGCGCTGCACGGCGGCGATCGCCAGGTCGAGGCGGTTCCGCAGGAAGTCGGCGAAGTCCGGGTCGGTGGCGCGGAACGCGGCGTACCCCTCGCCGAGCGCCCAGATCGTCCGGGCCAGCCAGTACGACGCGTCGCTGTCGGACGGGTCCGGCAGTTCCTTCGGCTCGGCGCTCGGGTTGAGCGTGCCGTCTGGCTGCATCCAGAGCACCACGTTGCCGGCGTGCGGACCGTCCGCGGTCTGCAGATAGGTCAGGCCGCGCAGGAGCTGGTACGCACCGTCGCGGCTGGTGGTGGCCCCGGTCTGCCGCCAGTGCCGCAGGTAGACCACCGCGGCCCGGGAGATGTCGTCGGCGTTGTAGGCGCCCTGCCCCCAGGTGTCGGTTTCCGGGTCGTATGCTCCGCCGCCGACCCGGCGGAACTCGCCGTCCGGCCCGGGTTCGGCGTACGTCCAGAGCACCCCGATTCGCGGGGTGTCGGCGAGCCGGTAGGTGGTGTGCCCGTGCTGGTCCGGCGGCGTGACGTCCTGCCGCAGGAAGTCCAGGTGGGCGAGGTTGGTGAGCGGACGGCCCCGCGCCACCGTGCTCCGCGGGGCGGCGGCGGGGGCGGCGGCTCCGGCCGGGGCAGGAGCCAGCAGCGGGGTGGTGAGCGCGAGGCTGCCCAGCAGCAGCGATCGACGTTTCACGGGGGTCTCCTCGGTCAGGACGGGTGAGTGGTGGGGGCAGCCGTCGGGCGTCCCGACGGCTGCTGTCCGAGGTGGACGGTGCGTTCCTCGCAGGCGGAGCGGCGGGCCGCGGCGGCGACGGTCACCGCCGTCACGCCCTCGGTGACTCCGGCGACGGGCCGGTCGCCGGTACGGACGCAGCGCACCAGGTCGTACATGACGGCCCGCACGCTCTCGGCGTAGACGTACGGTTTGGCGGCCTCGCCGCCGAGGTCGACGGTGATCCGGCAGCGATGCGGCAGCCGGCGCTCGTGGCCCCGATCCCGGGTGTGTGCCGGGCCGGCGTGCCGGTGCACCGCCACCTCGACGGCGGCCCGGTCACCCAACCTGTGGCCGTCGACGGCCAGCAGTTCCGCGACCCGGGCCGGCAGGCTTCCGACCAGCGCGGCTCCGGCGTCGTCGGTCCAGAGGTCGACGGTGGCGTGCACCGGGATCCAGCCGGTCACCCGGGCCTCGGCGGTGCCGAAGTCGATCCGCATCAGTTGCCGCTCACACCGGTGGGCGTGGCTGAAGCCATGCGCGAACGTCGCCACCGCGCCGTCCGGGTACCGGGTGGTGGCGACCGCCAGGTCGACCAGGTCGCTGCCGGGGCGGTGGCCGAGCATGCCCTGCACCGACTCGGGGGTCGAGCCGACCAGGGCGTCGGCCGCGTCGAAGAAGTGCACGCCGTGCTCGACGAAGATCCCGCCGCTGACCCGCTCGTCCCAGAACCAGTGCTCCGAGCCGAGATCCTCGTCGCTGGCGTCGTTCTCGAAGGCAAGCCGCCGGAGCGGACTGAGCAGCGGGCCGGGCGGCGGGCCGGGCGGGGAACCGGGCGGCGTGCCGAACCTTGGGTCACGCAGCCGGGCCAGCGCCCGTAGCACGGGGTTGTAGCGCAGCACGTGGTCGACCACCAGGACGCGGCCGGTGGCGGCGATCGCGTTCCGGATGGCGATGGCGTCGTCCTCGCCGGTGGCGAGGGGTTTCTCGGCGAAGACATGCCGGCCGGCGCGCAGCGCCGCGAGGATGATCTGCGCGTGGCCGGCCGGCGGGGTGGCGACCACCACGACGTCCACGTCGTCGGCGGCGACAAGCGTCTGCCAGTCCGGCACCGCCCGGGCGGCCAGCGTCCCGGCCAGCCGCCCGGCCCGGTCGGTGTCCGGGTCGGCGACCACGGTCACCGTCACGTCCGGCAGGTCGCGCAGGGCGCCGGAGAGGAAGGTGGCGAAGCCGCCGGCCCCGACGACGCCGAGGCGCAGCGCGGCCGGGCCGGTCACCGGGCCCACCCCGGTGCGGCAGCCGGCCCGGTAACGATGACCGGTCGGGCCGGACCGCCCGACTTACCGGACACGGTCCAGCCGGGCAACGCCGATTTTGGCGTCTGCCATCCCGTAGAAGACGTACCGGAGCCCGTCGACCTCCTCGATCGCGGTCGGGAAGACCACGTTCGGCACGGTGCCGGAGCGCTCGTCCTCCGTTTCGGGCACCAGGATCGGCTCGGCGGTACGGGCAAGCACCCGGCCCGGGTCGGCCGGGTCGAGCAGCATCGCCCCGGCCGCGTACTCGACCTTCTGAGTGCTGGGGTCGAAGGTGTCGGGGATGTGGCCGGTCACCCCGTGGTGGATGAGCAGCCAGCCCTCCTCCACCCGGATCGGCGGCGGGCCGGCGCCGATCTTCAACTCCTCGTACGGGAACTCGGACAGGGCGACGCAGCGGTGGTCGCGGAGCCGGACCAGGGCGGTGATGTCGGAGTGCACCTCCTCGGCGGGGACGTAGGAGATCCAGATGCCGGGCCGCTCGTCGGTGATTCCGGCGGGCAGGTGCACCCCCTCACCGGGGCGGAACCAGCCCAGGTCCCACATTGGACGGTGCAGCATCGCGTAGCAGGGCCGGCCGTCCGGGCCGGGTACCGGCTCGGGGAAGAAGACCGCGTCCTTGTTCGGGAAGAGGTTCAGGTCGGTGTCCAGGCCCGGCTGGTAGGCGAACTGCATCGGACCGAGGCGGCGCCAGGTGCGCAGGTCGGTGGAGACGGCCAGGGCCAAGCGCGGCCCGAGTGGCCCGTAGGCGACGTACGTCATCAGGTGCATACCGAGGCTCGGCACCCAGGTGGCGCGCGGATCCTCTACCCCGGCGTTGTTCAGCCCGCGCTCCCACCTCTCGTCGGGGGCGAGGACGACGCCGCGGCGGATCACCCCGGCCGGTACCCCGTCGTGGAACTCGACCTCGGCGAGCCCGACCCGGGAGACGTTCCCCTCGGCGACCAGCCGGGGCAGCAGGTGGAGCTTCCCGTCCGGGGTACGCCCGCTGGCCGGGTTGAGCACCCCCTCGACCTCCAGCGGCTCCGCCGCCTCGGGCGCCATGACCACGCCGAGTCGGGTGAGGGTGTACGGGACGACGGTGGAGACAGTCAACGGTTCAACCCTTTACGCCAGATCCGATGTTGCTGGAAGTGAAGTGCTTCTGAAAGGCGACGAACAGCGCGACGGCTGGTGCGGCCAGGACGCAGGCGCCGGCGAGAATCGCGCCGTACGGGTTGGCGGCCCGCGCGGCGACGTTGCTCAGGTAGTTGGCGAGCGAGACCGCCAGCGGCTGCATGTCGGTCTGCTTCGTGATCAAAAACGGCCAGAGGAACTCGTTCCACGGGCCGATGAAGGTCAGCAGCACCACTGTGAGCAGTGCCGGGCGGACCAGCGGCAGCGCGACCGACCAGAGGATGCGCAGTTCGCCCGCGCCGTCCATCCGGGCGGCGGCGAAGAGGTCGGCCGGCAGTTGCAGGAAGAACTGCCGGAAGACGAAGACCGCCGTGGTGTTGATCGCATACGGCAGGATCATCCCGAGGTAGGAGTCGGCCAGCCCGTAGCCGCGCACGATCAGCACGTAGAGCGGGATCAGCAGGAGCTGGAACGGCACCACCTGGACCAGCAGGACCAGCGCGAAGAGGGTGCCCCGGCCCCGGAAGCTGAGTTGCGCCAGCGCGTAGCCGGCGAGTACGCCGAAGACGACCGTGCCGAGGATGACCCCGCCGGTGAAGATCCCGGAGTTGGCAAGGGACCGGAGCAGGTCGATCTCGGCGTTGATCTCCCGGTAGTTGTCCAGGGTGAGGCCGCCGGTAGGGAAAGCCCCGGCCGGGGAGGTGTCCGGTTCGGCCTGCAACGACCCGATGAACATGTAGTAGAACGGGAAGATGAAGGCGAGCGCGAAGGCGACCAGGGCCGTAGTGCGCAGCACCCGTCGGAGGGTGCCGGGGCGACGGCGTGCCACGGACGCGGACGCGACTCCGGGTGCGGGTGTGGGTGCGGGTGTGGGTGTGCCGAGGGTGCTGGTCGACATGTCAGGGCCTCTCCAGCAGTCGACGGTTGATCATCGATACGGTGACGACGCCAACGACGAGCAGCACACCGATCGCCGCCGCAACGTCCGGGGCGCCCTGCTCGATGCCGCGCTGGTACATCAGCAGCACCGGGGAGGTGGAGGCGCCGTTCGGGCCGCCGCCTCCGGTGAGCAAGTAGGGCTCGGTGAAGAGGTTCGCGCCGGTGATGGTCGCCAGGATCACCACCAGGGTGGTGGCGGGGCGGACCGCCGGTACCGTCACCGAGCGGAACCGCTGCCAGGCAGTCGCCCCGTCCACCGCCGCCGACTCGTACAGCTCCTTCGGGACGGTCTGCAACGCGGCGAGGTAGAGCAGGATGAAGAAGCCGAGCTGCTTCCAGGCCACGAAGACCGCGATGAGCGGCATCGCGAGCGTCTCGTTGACCAGCCAGGACGGGTCCGGGGCGAGCGGGCCGAGGACCCTGTTGACCAGGCCGTCCGAGCTGAACAGGAAGAGCCAGACCCCGACCACGGCGACGCTGGCGGTCACGTACGGCACGTAGTAGGCGACCCGCAGGAAGGTGCGCCCCCGGATGGACCGGTTGAGCGCCACGGCGAGCGTGAGCGCCAGCACGGCGGTGAGCGGCACGTTGATCAGCAGGAAGACCAGAATGTTGCCGAACGCCTGCCGGACCCCCGGGTCGCCGATCACGGCCCGGTAGTTCTCCAGCCCAACGAAGGGACGCTCGACCTGGGCTCCCGGCGCGGCGAAGAAGTAGTCGTGGAAGCTCATCCAAACGGCGAACCCGAGCGGGTACGCGAAAACCAGCACGATGAACGCGGCGTAGGGCGCGGTCAGGGCCAGCCCGACCGGGTGACGGCCGAGCAGGGCCGTCACCGGTCGGCGGCCGGGGTGCTGGTGCGTACCCCGGGTGAGGCGGGCGCTCATCGCTGGCCGGCTAGCCCGTCGACCTTCTGCGCGGCGTCGCCGAACGCGTCGGCCACCGGCCGCTTGCCGAAGATCACCGACTCGGAGTACGCATCCCGGAACGTCTGCCAAATGGTGATGGAGTTCGGCACGTTCGGTACCTCGACGGTGCGCCCGGCCTGGTCGGCGAAGTCGCGGTAGGCGGGCTTCTGGGTAAAGAAGTCCGCGTAGGTGGCGGTCAGGTCGGTCCGCAGCGGCATCTGGCCGGTCGCCTTCAGCAGCGCGCCGTCCTGCTCCTGGCTGGTAGCGAACTTCAGCACCTCCCAGGCGGTGCCCCGCTTCTGGCAGGAGGAGTACATGGCGGCGTTTTTGGCGTCGCTGAAGGTCTTCGTCTCGGCGGCGGGCTTGCCGGCGGAGGTCGGGACCGGCTTCAGACCCCACTTGATCTTGTTGCCGTAGACGGCGATCGCCCACGGGCCGACGATCGCCATGGCGGCCTTGCCCTCACCGAAGGAGTCACCGTTGTACTGCTCCTTCGGGGCCAGTCCTTCGGCGTAGAGGGTCTTCCAGAAGTCGGCGACCCGCTGCCCCTCGGCCGAGTTGAGTTGCGCCTTGCCGTCCTCGACGAGCTGCTTGCCGCCGGTCTCGGCGACGAACAGCGGGTAGAAGTCGAACCAGGACTGGAAGAACTGGCTGGTCGGCGAGGGGTAGATGGCCGCCTGCGCGGCGCCGGAGGACTTGATCTTCCGACTCGTGTCGAGGAACTCCGCGTACGTGCCGAGCGGCGGGTTCTCCGAATCGACACCGGCCTTCTGCATGATCGCCTTGTTGTAGACGATCATGACCGGGTTGGCCTTCCAGGGCATCTGGTAGTACTTGCCGTCCGGCGACTTGTACTGCTCGGCGACCGAACCGGACCGCTGTTCGATGTAGCCCTTGGCGCCCTCGAAGTCGTCCAACGCGACCAGCCCGCCCTGCTTCTGGAACTGCGGCACCGCGGCCGGCGCGGTGTTGAAGATCAGGCAGGGGGCGTTCCCGGCCGTGATCGCGGCGCCGATGACCTCCTCCGAGGACTTGCCGGCCGGGATCTCCTGGGCGGTAATCTTCTGGTCGGCGTGCTGGCTGTTCCACGCCTCGACCATCGCCGTGCCCCAGGCCAACTCCTCCTTGTTGTTGGAGAGCCAGATGGTGATCGGCCCCTTGGCCGAGGAGTCGGCCTTGGCGTCGGAGCCGCCGTCACTGCAGGCTGCGGTGAGGCCGAGGGAGAGCACGAGCAACGCGGCGGGGACGGTCCGTTTCATGATGGGTCTCCGATCTCGACTGCCGTGACGATCGACCGGCCGGGCCGGCGCGACGCCGGCCGGCCGGTCACGGCGGTGGGGGTGGTGGGGGTGGTGCGGCGGTGGAGGCGCGAACGACGAGCTGCGCGGGGGGCATCTCGACATCCGCGCCGCCGTCGCCGTCGATGAGGTTGAGCAGGGTACGGGCGGCGGCGCCGCCCCACCCGGACGGATCCGTCCGGACGCTGGTCAGCGCCGGGCTGATGTGGGCGGCCAATTCGGTGTCGTCGAAGCCGGTGACCGAGAGCCGGCCCGGGACGTCCAGGCCACGCTCCCGGGCCACAGCCATGCCGGCCATCGCCGTCACGTCGTTGGCGTAGATAATCGCGGTCGGCGGCTCGGCCAGGTCGAGCAGTCGGTGGGTGGCTGCGGCCCCACCGGCCGCCGAGAAGTCGGAGGGCACGCACGGCCCGGGCGACAACCCGGCGGCCCGCAGCGCGTTCTCCCAGGCCTCCCGCCGCGCCCTCCCGTGCAGGAAGTGGTCCGGGCCGGCGACGTGCGCGACGTGCCGGTGCCCCAACTCCACCAGATGGCGTACAGCGGCGGTGATCCCCCGCCGATCGTCGACGAGCACCGCCGGGAACGGGCTGGCAACGTCGGGACGGCCGAGGGTGACGGCAGGCAGCCGCAGCTCCTCCAGCAGGGCGATCCGGGGATCGGCGATCCGCAGGTCGAGGAGGAAGACCCCGTCCACCCGCCCATCGGCGGCCAGACGCCGGTAGCCCGCCTCCTCCGCCCGCTGGCTGGGGACGACCTGGAGGACCAGCGCCTGGTTCCGCTCGACCAGGACTCGTTCCACGCCGGCGATGAAGGCGGGGAAGAACGGGTCGGCGCCGAGCAACTCCGGCGGGCGCGCCAGGACCAGGCCGACGGCGAACGCCCGCGAGGTGGACAGGGCCCGGGCACGGTGGCTCGGGGTCCAACCCAGCGCCTTCGCCGTCGCCAGGATGCGCTGGCGGGTCTCCTCGGCCACCCCGGGCCGGCCGTTGAGGGCGAAGGAAACCGCTCCCTTGGAGACCCCGGCGGCACGGGCGACGTCGGTAATTGTCGGCCGGTCTCGGCTGACCAACTCGGCCTCCTTCCCGTACCCGCCAGAGCGCGGAGCACCACTGTCGCTAAACCGGTTTGGGGAATGCTAGACCGGTTTAGCAGACGGATCAATAGGTCGTTCCGATCACAATCAGTGACCATGCCGTGCTGATCATGAGAGAAGATCACCGGTAGACCCGGCCGAGGGCCGGCCGCCGCGCGACCCAGACGCGTCGACCGGCGGCTGGCAACTGAGCCCTTCGACGCGCGAGGACGACCACTGTGTCCGACTACAACGAGATAGACGCCTTCGGTGTGAACTCTCGGCAAGCCGGTCGGAATCGGGTGTCGTCCGAGGTCATCCGGCTTGCGGAGGGTCGTCTCGGCCTGGCGCGGCTAGTGTGCCGCGCCGGAAATTCGCCTACAAAATCGCGCGAGTGATTCGAGGATCTCTTCGGCGGTCTTGGTCCAGATGAACGGTCGGGGGTTGCTGTTCCAGTCGGCGATCCAGGATCGGATGTCAGCTCCAAGGGCCTGGACGCTTTTGTGGGTTCCGCGGCGGACTTTCTGGTCGGTAAGGAAGCCGAACCAGCGTTCGACCTGGTTGATCCATGATGAGCCGGTCGGGGTGAAGCGCATGTGGAACCGCGGGTGTTTCGCCAGCCAGGCACGTACTGCCGGCGTTTTGTGGGTGCCGTAGTTGTCGCAGATCAGGTGCACGTCGAGCTCGGCCGGGACGCTCTTGTCGATGGTGATCAGGAATTTCTTGAACTCGGTCGCCCGGTGCTGACGGTGCAGCTCGCTGATGACTGAGCCGTCGGCCACGGCCCCGGCGTTGTGCCGACTTGCGGTGGTCTGTTCACGTTTTGGGGGTGGAGTTGTGGGACGAGCGCGACTTCTGATGATCTTTCGGGTGCCTACGCCAGAAGATCGTTTCAGGAGCCGCGCTCGTGTCCTCATCTTCCCCGATCAGCCCTGCTGTTGACCACCTCGCGGATCTGGCCCTCTGGGAGGCCGAACTTGCCACGGACCCGTTGTCGGTGCCGTCATCGCTGCTCAACCGTCTAGGGCAGGTACCCAACCCGCGCCGGCTGCGGGGTCTTCGCCACCGGCTCGTGGTGATCCTGGTCCTGACCGCGTGCGCAACCTTGGTGGTGGGCAACGACTCCGTGGCGGCGATCCGGCAGTGGGCGGCGGGTACCCCGCAAGATGTCCTGCACCGGATCGGGGCCCGGTTCGACCCGCTGCTCGGCCGGTACACCGTGCCCAGCGAACGGACCTTCCGCCGGGTCCTGGCCGGTCTGGACGGTGACGCCCTCGATACGGCGACCTGCGGATACGCCGCGGACGTCGTGCGAGGCGATGCGCCCGTCCCGGTCATCGCGGCCACCGCGGGACCCCTCGAACGGGAGCAGCGCCGGGCCGAGCAGCGGGCGGTGACCCACCCGCGGCCGGCCGGGCTGCTGCCCGCCGCCGCGGTCGACGGGTAACTCCTGCGCGGGACCCGCACCCCGACCGGGCAGGTGTTCCTGGTCGCGTCGATCACCCACCACGGCGGCGTGATCCTGGGCCAACGCCAGGTCCCGGACAAACGCGGCGAGAACACGGTGGTCGCCGACCTGCTGGCACCCCTCGATGTGGCCGGGATGATGCTGACCTTGGACACACTGCACACGACGAAGAAGACCGCCCGCCTGATCACCGAGGTCCTCGACGCCCACTACCTTCTGGTCTTGAAGGGGAATCAGCCCCTCGCCTACCAGGCCGCCCAGGCGCTGCTACGCGGTACCGACACCGAGTTCGCCGACCACACGCACGTCGACGACGACCGCGGACACGGTCGCACCGAACGCCGGACCCTACGCACCGCACCGGCCGATGACAGCCTGTTCCCCGGCGCCCGCGGTGGCGTTCGCGGCGAGGACGACGGCGGATCGCAGCCGGTGGGTGTGTTCGGTGGTGGCGGCCGCGTCGAGGGCCGTGCCGGTGGTGGCGGCGGTGTCGGCCAGTGTTTTCAACTCCAGCAGGGCGGTGATTGCCTGCTGGGCGTATGCGGCGATGAGGGTGTCGGCGTTGTCCACGACGTAGACCAGTTCGCGCAGGACGTGGGCGTTGCACAGGGCGTGCGTGGCTTGGGTGTAGGTGTCGTAGGGCGCCCACGCGTCATGCACGGCGATCCCGGTGAACACGGGCAGGATCCCGGCGTCGTTCATCGCCGCGGTCCCCCGTTTCGGGTGCGCGGTGTACAGGACATCGGTGGGGGTGGACGCGGAGTGCAACCAGCCCAGCCCACCGGCGGTGCGCCACCCGGTCTCGTCGAAATGCGCCACCGGCGCCGCGGTGATCCGGTCGCGGATCACCGGTAGGACCGTGTCGATGACGCCCAGGGCGGCGCGTTTCACCCAGCACGCCACGGTGCCCGCGCTGACCGGCGCGGCGAACACCTCGGCCAGGGTCTGCGCGGTGCGCCCGATCGACAGGAACTGCCCGTGCAGCAGGTACACCCCCAGGGCGGCGATCCGCGGCCCGTACGCCACCGGCGCGCTCGCCTGCGCAGGTACGCCGGCCTGGGTGTGGTGCCCACACGGGCAAGCCACGGTGATGATCTCGTGCTGGGTCACGACCAGTCTCGGCTCGGAATGCCGAACACCTGCCGGATCAGTACTCCCACCTGCGTCGCGTCGTCACCCAGACCGGCACCGCAGCTGGCACACGCCGCCGGGACATGCCGCACCGTGACGTCCGGCACGGCGACGCGCTCCAAGGTCGACCCGGGCTGCCCCGGCGGGCGTCCCGGTCCCCGACCGGTCTTCTTCCGCAGCGACTTCGGCGCGGGCTTGACCAGGCCATCCGACGAGGGTGGCTTCGACGAGTTCCTCGACGACATACCCAGCCGGGCCTCCAACTCGGCGATCCGGCCGAGGGCCTGCTCCAACCGGGCCACCAACACCGCGTTCAAACGCCAGCAACTCGTCATACGACGGCGGCTGCGGCGACTCGGCGAACACGATCCGCCAACCTACCAGCCTCCACCATGGACACCTCTGGCGGCCAACGACCTATCCGGTCACCCGGATTCTTGTTGAGATCACGTCACTGCTGGACCGGCGTGCGAATGTCGTCGAGCTTACGGTCTCGGGGCCGAACGGAAGGATCGAGGGCCTCAATCTGCGGCTCTATGAGCCCCAGCCGGGGCGCTGGAGCCTGACCTTCGTGAACCTCCGCGATGGACTGCTCACCCCGTCCGTGCATGGCGGGTTCCACGACGGTGTGGGCGAGTTCTACGGCGACGACCAGCTCGGGGGACGCGCGATCAGGGCGCGTTTCCTCATCTTCCGGCAGGGGCCGGACAAGGCGAGGTCCGAACAGGCCTTCTCAGACGACGGCGGGAAGACATGGGAGACGAACTGGATCGCCGCGGACAATCGAATTGCCAACGCCAGGTGAGCATTTTTTTCTATAACCTCGGCGGCTGGTCCTCGCCGAGGTCCGCGACGACATGCGCGACTTGAAGCTCGTGCGAGTCATCACCATGGCGTGCCCTTCTTCAGATCGCCGGTTTCATCGACCACCAGCACCGCGTTCGGGCCACCGAACCGGTCGGCGATCAGCTGCCGCAGGTCGTCGCGGACGACGTCGGCGTCCCACACCGCCCGGTATCAGGCCGACGAGGAACTCGGTGAAGAGGCCGGCGCGCGATGGGGTACGGGAGGCCGGAGGCGCGGAGCAGCCGCTCGGTGTGGCCGTTGGTGTACGCGTAGCAGAACGGGGAGGTCACATCCGCGTCGAGGCCGCTGAGCAGCACCACGTGCCCGACCCCGGTCCGCGTGGCCGCGTCGAGGACGTTGTGGTGGTGGACGAACACCCGCGCGGCCTCGCCGTCGCTGGACACGAACACCAGCGTGTCGTTCAGGGCGGCATGCAGCGCCGCGGGGTCGTCCGGCGGCGGGTAGCGGGATCGCACGACGGACGGTAACCGGTTACATTCGTCGAACCGGTTCAATCAAGACCGCCAGGAGGTACCCGGTGACGAACACCAGCGGACCCCAGCCGTCCGACGCCCGGACCGATTGGGAAGCCCGCATCGCCCGCCGCAGCGACGAAGGCGACACGGCCGCGCTACCCGACCTACCACCACCGGCCCGCCTCACCGCCACCCCCGGCCGCGGACACGTCCGCCTCTCCTGGCATCCCGTCGACGGCACGGTCGGCTACCTGGTGCATCGTGCAACGCTGGATGGCGATCGGGTGTCCGGCCCGTTCACCCCGCTGGACCACCTCGGCGGCGACGTGCTCTCCGTTCCCGACACCTGGTACGTCGACACCACCGGCACGCCGGGCGAGCGGTATGCGTATGCGGTGGCTGCCGTACCCGAGGTGACCGTGACCAGCGCGCTGAGCGACCCGGTCACGGCGGCCGCCCTGCCCGGCGCCGGCGAACCAGGCACCGTCACGCTGCGCCTCGACGCGGACGCCCCGGGCACCACCCTGCACCGTCCCTGGCAGCCGATGATCGGCAGCGAGCGGCTGTCCCAACTGCTCTGCCGGGACCACTCAGGCGGCCGGGAGATCGGCATCGAACTGCTGGCCGCGCTCCGCCGGGTACGCGAGGAGATCGGCGTGACCGCCGTGCGGGCGCACGCGATCCTGCACGACGACCTCGGCGTCTACCGCGAGGTCGACGGCGAGCCGGTGTACGACTTCAGCCGCGTGGACCAGATTTACGATCTACTCCTGGGCGTCGGAATGACGCCGGTGGTGGAGATCGGGTTCATGCCCCGCGATCTGGCCAGCGATCCGGACCGCACCGTCTTCAACTATCGCGGCATCATTTCCCCGCCGCGCGACTGGGACCGGTGGTCGGGGCTCGTTCGGGCGCTGGTGACCCACCTGCTGGACCGGTACGGCGAGCAGGTGCTCGGTTGGGACTTCGAGGTGTGGAACGAGGCCAACCTGGAGGTCTTCTGGAGCGGCAGCCACGAAGAATGGATGCGGCTGTACGACGTGACCGCCCGCGCGGTCAAGGACGTCGACCCGCGGATCCCGGTCGGTGGGCCCTCGTCGGCGGCCGCTGGCTGGGTGGACGCGCTGCTGGAGCATGCCGTACGGTCCGGCGCACCGGTGGACTTCGTCTCCACCCACACGTACGGCAGCCCGCCGCTGGACCTGCGGCCCACTCTGGCCCGCCTCGGCTTCCCCGACGCGCGGATCCTGTGGACCGAGTGGGGCGTCACCCCCACCCACTTCCACCCGATCAGCGACGGTACCTCGGCCGCCACGTTCCTGCTCACCGGCATGCGGTCGGCCGCAGGCAGGGTCGAGGCGCTGTCCTACTGGGTGGCCAGCGATCACTTCGAGGAACTCGGCCGGCCGCCGAGGCTGCTGCACGGCGGGTTCGGCCTGCTCACTGTCGGCGGTATCGCCAAGCCGCGCTACCACGCGCTGCGGATGCTCGCGCAACTCGGCGAGACCGAACTGCCGGTACGGGCCGCCGGCGACGGCGCGGACGGTCTGGTGCAGAGCTGGGCCAGCCGGCGCGGCGACGGCAGCCTGGCGATCCTGGTCTGGGTGTCCACCCTCGACCAGGGCAAGCGGGACGGAGACCCGGCGCTGGCCCGGCGGATCCGGTTGGTCATCGACGGCGCGGCCGGACGGCCCGCCCTGGTTTCCCGGCTCGACCGGGAGCACGGTGACATCACCACCCTCGCCGACCGGTTGGGCGTCGCCGAGTGGCCGACCGATGAGCAGTGGGCCGCGCTGCGCGCCGCCGACCAGGTCGCGGCGGAGAAGGTGCAGCCCTCCACAGACGCTGGAGCGGCGGTGATCGAGCTGGACCTGCCGCAGCCCGGCGCGGTGCTGGTGGAGGTCCCCGGGGCCTGATCCCTGCCCACCCCGGTGCGTCGTCGGCCGGGGTATCGGGCAGCCAGGTCCGCGGACCGGCCGGCCTCGGCTCGGCTCCCGCGGTGCCGACCACTCGAAGGATCGTGCTCGATTGCGGAAGTAGCGCCCTACGGCGCGTGGCCGTGGGCCCTACTTCGCTGCACCGCGACGGGTTGGGCAGGTCGACCGTTACCTTTTCCGGCGCCGTCAGGCGGCCCCACGCAGCTGTGGAAGGCTCTGGTTGGCCGGCACGTTGAAGGTCTCCTGTGCGATCAGTGGACGGATCCGGCGTTCGAACTGTGGCGAGACGAACGCGCGGCGCAGGAGGTCGTTGGCGAGCTCGTTGCCGAGCGCACCCATGATCATGGCTTGATCGAGCGAGAGGTAGCGCTTGGCCACGGTGCCGCTGCCGACCGCGATCGCGTCGTAGAAGCCGCCGGGACCGTACGAGTCGAAGTTGGCCCTGAGGCGGGCGAGGTTGTCGACGACCGCTGCCTTGGCGTACGGGAGGGCGAGGAACGCCGCGTGCGGGGTCACCACGCCGTCGCCGTAGTCGGGGTCCGGGCCGGCTGGGCGGCAGTCACCGAACCCGGCGTCGTACTTCGAGCGCTCCATGTCGGACGGGTAGCCGTCGGTGTCCATGCCTATCGCGTCGACGCCCCAGGCCTGGTAACCGCCGGCCGGGTCGCTCGCCGGGGAAAAGCCCCAGTATCCGTACCCGGCGTCGTTCATCCCGTGCTCAATCTGGCCGGCGACCGTCGCGGGATGGTTGCGGCCCCAGCTGTTGGGGGCCCACTGCGCTTCGGGCACGAACAGGTCCGGCATCAGGGCCTCGAACATGTCGCCACCCCAGCTGGGTACGAACTGGATGCCGCGGTACCGGTACGCGCCCTCGTACACCGGCACGCCCTCGTAGGTGGTGTCGAAGCCGACCGGCTGCATCTCGTGCCAGCTCCAGTCGCAGGTGGCCGGCAGGGTGCGCATCGTGTTGTAGTAGGCCTTCGGTGGGATCTGGCCCATCGCGATGCCGAGGTACGTCGCGATGCGGGGCTCGGTGACGGTGATGTCGTAGTGGTTGCAGGTGAACCAGACGCCGTCGCGCTGCTGCGAGCACCCGGGGGGCGGCGCGTCCCAGAAGCCGCCGGCGATCAGGCCGCTGGCCCCGAACGGCGTCGACGCCGCCGGGTTGTAGTAGAAGCCGAAGTTCATCTTTCGCAGGATCGCGTCGGCCTTGCCGCGCAGCTCCGGCACGGCGCCCTTGACCACGTTGAGCGCGGCCGCCAGCCAGCCGTTGTCCACGCTCGACATAAAGGGATAGACCGGGTCGCCGTTGTCGGGCCATACCGTGACGACCGAGCCGTCTCGCGGGTCGTACCAGTTGTAGTACATGCCCGACGCGGTGTGATGCTTGAGCCGGGCGAGCGTGTCGAGGGTCCTGGCGATCCGCTGGCGGGCTTCGGCCCGCGAGATGATGCCGAGCCTACTGGCGACCACCGCAGACCACAGGTAGCCGCCGATGTTGGTGGGGGACGTGTAGGTGGCGCGGCCGCCGGCGGCAAGGTCGCCGGTGATGTTGTCGGCGACCAGGCCGGTGCCGGGGTCGGTCATGGCGGCCATCGACCGCCAGGTGTCCGTGGCGTAGCGGAGCAGTGCCCGGTCGGGGCCGCGCTCGCCGGGTGCCGCGACGGCGGCCGGGCCGCCTGCCAGCACGAGTGCCAGCGCGAGCAGCGGTGCGAGAAGGCGTCGCATGGGTCTCCTTGTCTGGTTCGGGGATGGTCACTTGATTCCGGTGGTCGCGATGCCGCGCAGGAAGTGCCGCTGGAGGAACAGGAACACGATGAGCACCGGGAGCACCACGACGACCGCGCCGGCGAGGAGCAGCCCGTAGTTGCGTTCGTTCTCGCCGACGCTGTAGAGCGCGAGGGCGACCGGCAACGTGTACTTGTCCTCCGTGGTGGCGACCACGAGGGGCCACAGGAAGTTGTTCCAGGACGCGAGGAACGTGAGGATCCCGAGGGTGGCCAGTGCCGGCCGGCACAGCGGAAGCACCACCCGCCAGAAGATCCGGAACTCGCCGGCGCCGTCGACCCTGGCGGCCTCGATGAGCTCGTCGGGGATCGACTGGAGGAACTGCCGCATGAGGAACACGCCGAACGGTCCGACGAGGAACGGCAGGATCAGGCCGGCGTACGTGTTGGTCAGGCCCATGTTGCTGACCAGCACGAACTGCGGGACGAAGGTGACCATGCCGGGCACCATGAGCATGCCGAGCACGGCCAGGAAGAGCGCCCGCTTGCCGGGGTACCGCAGCTTGGCCAATGCGTACCCGACGAGCGAGCAGAACAGCAGGTTGCCGACCATGACCAGCGTCGCGACCAGTGCGGAGTTGAAGAAGTAGAGCGGAAAGTCGAGCCGGGAGAACAGCCCACGGAAGTTGTCGAGCGTGACCGTCTCGGGCCACCAGGTCGGCGGCACGTCGCGGATCTCCCGCTCCGGCTTGAGCGATGACAATGCCATCCAGAGGAACGGTCCGGCCACGGCGAGTAGCCCGAGGAGCAGGACGGCGTAGAGCGCGGCCTTCGCAACCCGATCGCGGGTACGCAGGGTGGTGTCCTTCGTGGCCATCGTCAGTTCCTCTTCCTCTCCCCCAGCAGGCGGAACTGCACGACCGACAGCGCCACGATCGCCAGAAAGAGCACGTAGCTGGCGGCGGCCGCGTAGCCGTAGTTGCCGAAGCCGAACTGGTTGTAGATGTGGAACGACACCGACAGCGTCGAGGAGAGCGGGCCGCCCTGCGTCATGACGAGCGGCTCCTCGAAGAACTGGAGATAGCCGATGCCGGTGATCACCCCGGCGAAGAGCAGCGTCGGCCGGAGCATCGGCACGGTGACGTTGCGGAACTGCTGCCACCGCGTCGCGCCGTCGAGCGTCGCCGCCTCGTAGAGGTCGGCCGGCACCGCCTGGAGTCCGGCCAGGAAGATCACCATCAGGAAACCGAAGTTGCGCCAGGCCGCCATGACGATCAGCGACGGCAGCGCGAGCGTGGTGTCGTACAGCCAGTTCGGCCCGTCGACCCCGACCAGGCGCAGCAGGTTGTTGACCAGCCCGATCTCGGGATCGAGCAGGAAGCGCCAGACCACCGCGATCGCCACGATGCTGGTCACGACCGGCAGGTAGAAGCCGACCCGGAACAGCGCGCGGAAGCGTACGAGCCCGGAGTTGAGCGCGGTCGCGGCGGCCAGGGCCAGCACCATCGTCAGCGGCACGCCGATGACGACGAAGACCAGGGTGTTGACCGACGAGCGCAGGAACAGTTGATCAGAGAACAGGCGGGTGTAGTTGTCGATGCCGACGACGTTGACGGCCAGCGGGTGGCGCAGGTCGGTGGAGCGCAGGTCGGTGAAGCTCATGAGCAGCGAGACCACCACCGGCAGTGCCATGAACACGAGGAACAACACGGTGAAGGGCGCAGAGAAGGCCCAGCCGGTCAGCGCCCGCTGCAGGCGCTGCCGCCGCCGGACCGACCCGGCGGGCCGGTCGGGGCTCGTCGCCCCGGCCGGTCGCGCCGGTGCCGTCGCCGCGGGGGCGGCGGCCATGTCAGCTCCCGGTCCCGATGGCGCTCGCTCTCTCCTGGATCGCCTTGGCGGTCGCGGCCGGGTCCGCATTCTGCTTGCACAGCTTCTCGGCCTCAAGGTCGAAGGCAGCCGCGATCTGCTCCCAGGTCGTGATCGCCGGCGGCGCCTTGGCGCTCTTGAGCTGCTGGCCGAACGTGGTCAGGAACGTGTCGCCGGACAGCGTCGGGTCGTTCCAGGCCGACTGCACCGCGGGCAGGTCCTTGACCGCCTGGTACCACCTGACCTGCACCTCGGGCCGGCTCAGCCACTGCACGAACTTCCAGCCGCCGTCGCGGTTCTTGGCATCCTTGAAGACCGCGAGATTGCTGCCGCCGATGAACGAGGTCGACGACTTCTTCGTCGGCATCTGCGCGACCGCGTACTTGTCCTTGAAGCCGGCGCCGCCCTGCTCCTCGACGATGCCCATGTGCCATGGGCCGGAGATGAAGGAGCCGATCTCACCCTTGACGAAGCCGGGCTCGAGCGAGCCGTCCGGCAGCGCGGTCGGGGACAGGCCCTCCTTGAAGAAGGACTGGTAGTAGGCGAGCGCCTCGGTCATCTCCGAGGTGTCGAAGCTCAGCTTGTCGGCGCTGGCCACGTCCGCGCCGTTGGACCAGGCGAACGGCAGGACCGACTGCCAGCTGCCGGTCTTGCCGGGCTGGAGGTTGAGGCCCCACTTGGCGCCGGCCTTCTCCTTCATGCCCTTGGCCATGGCCTTGAGGTCGTCCCACGACTTCGGGCCGTCGGGAAACCCGGCCTTGGTGGCCAGGTCCTTGCGGTAGTAGATCAGCCGGGTCTCGACGTACCAGGGGACGCCGTACGAGGTGTTGTCGACGATCGTGGTGTCCCAGGCGCCGGGGAAGAAGTCGTCTTTCTTGATGAGGTCCGGCGGGGCCGGGTCGAGCGCACCGGTCTTGGCGAACTCGCCCTGCCAGGTGGTACCGATCATCGACACGTCCGGCGTCTGCTTCGCGGCGATGGCGCTCGCGATCTTCTGGTGCGCCGCGTCCCAGGGCACCGCCGTCACGGAGACCTTGGCGTCGGGGTTCTCGGTGGAGAACTCCTTCGCGAACTCGGCGAGCTTCTCGCCTTCGGTGCCCATCGCCCAGACGGTGATGTCCCCGCTCGCCTTTCCCGCGCCGACGGACTTCGCCTCGTCCTGGCCGCCGCCCGAGTCACGGCCACAACCGGCCAGCGCGACCGACGCGGCCAGGACGACCGCGGCCGCGGCGGTTAACCGCCTACTTCTCATCTCGTACCTCCGGAGGTTGGTGGTTTCGATGGGTGTGAGCTACTCACCTGCCGGTACCTCCGGTCGGAGGCGCCGAGCAGCCGCAACTGCCGCGCAGGACGAGTTCGGTGGGCAGCACGAGACTGCCCGCAGGAGTGTCGCCGGGCTTGTCGGCGGCACGCAGGATCAGCCGGGCCGCCTCGGCGGTGAGCTCGCGTACGGGTTGCCGGACGGTGGTCAGGGACGGGGTGACGAGGGCGGCGGCCGGCACGTCGTCGAAGCCGGTGATGACCAGGTCCTGCGGCACCCGCAGGCCCCGGCCGAGCGCACCGACCAGCACGCCGAGGGCGATCTCGTCGTTGGCGCAGACCACCCCGGCGGGCCGGGGTGCGTCGCCGCCCAGCAACTGGTCGGCGGCGAGCAACCCGTCGGCCTGCTGCATGCTGACCGCGACCGGCTCGTTGGGCGGCTCGATGCCGAGGTCGTGGTGCGCCCGCCGGAAGGCGGCCCAGCGTTCGTTGACGTCGGGCGAGCCGGCCGGGTTGCCGACGAAGGTCAGCTCGCGCAGGTCGTGGTCGGCGAGCAGGTGACGGGTGAGCGCCAGCATGCTGCCGGCGTTGTCGGCGCGTATCGAGGGGATGTCGCCGGGCCCCTCGCCGGCGACCACCACCACGGGGACCATCCCGGCGAGCCGGAGCAGCGCCCCGTCGGCGATCGTGCCACCCATGACGGCGACGCCGTCCACCCGGCGGCCCATCTCCAGCACCTGGTCGTCGGAGTCGGAGCGCAGGTGCGTGCAGAGGATGTGCACGCTGGCCCGCGACCCCACCGCCTCGGACTCGAAGCCCTGGATCAGCTCGGTGAAGTAGGGGCCGGACAGACCGGGGAAGACCAGACCGAGGGCGCCGTGCCGGCCGGCGGCCAGGGCTCGGCCGAGGTGGTCGGGGCGGTATCCGTGCTTCTCGATCGCCTCTAGCACCCGTCGCCGCATCTCCTCCGAGACCTGGCCGGTGCCGTTGGAGACGCGCGAGACGGTCGCCACGGAGACGCCGGCGAGCCTGGCGATCTCGCGAACCGTCATACGGCTGTTGCCCATCGCTCCCTCAATCCGTAACCGGCCTCACAGAAACCGGTTTCAGGCGACCATAGGCAGCCGCGACGAAGTTCACAACCCTCGGGTCCACAATCTCCCGTGCGAGGAGGCCTGCCCCTGTGGGGCTCGAGAATTGGGTTACATCGGCTGACCTGCGGTTCGGCACATGCTCGCCGCCGGCGTGGCCGACACGATGGCGGCCATGACCGCGTCCCTTCTGTACCTGCTGCTTCGGCAGGTCCTGCAGATGTTGACCCAGATCGTCCGCGATGGCGGGGCCAAGGATGTCGAGATACTTGTACTCCGCCACCAGGTGGCGGTGCTACGCCGAGAGGTGCACCGCCCCGATCTCGAACCGGCCGACGGGGTGGTCCTGGCCGCCTTGTCGCGGCTGCTGCCCCGCCCGCTCTGGGCGGCGTTCTTCGTCACCCCAGCGACCCTGCTCCGCTGGCACCGACAGCTGATCTCGCACTGGACCTACCCGCACGCCCGGCCCGGCCGGCCACCGGTCGACCAGCAAGTGCGGGAGCTGGTGCTGCGACTCGCCGCGGAAACCCGACCTGGGGACACCGCCGGATTCAGCCCCGGTAAACGTGTCAGCCGGCCTTGACGTCCTCCCAGCGGGGTGGGCGGCGCTTCAGGTACGCCCGGACGCCCTCCCGAGCCTCGGCGCTGCCCATCGCGGCCCCGGCCTCCCGGGCCGAGATCGCGCCCCAGGCATCCGCGGGGGCGTCCGCCACCTCCCCGAGCAGCGCGACGGTGCGCCGCAGCGCCACCGGTGAGGTGCCGCCGAGCGACGCGACGATACGGTCCACCTCCGCCGCCAGGTCCGCGTCCTCGACGACCCGGCTGAGCAGCCCGGCGGCGAGAGCCTCCGCGGCGCTCCGCTGACCGCCGGTGAGCAGCCAGTCCCGGGCACGCTTGTCCGGCATCACCCGCAGCGCGTCCACTAGCACGAGCGACGGCACGACCCCGATCGCCAGCTCCGGCAGCAGGAACCGCGCCGAGCTCGCAGCCACCGCCAGGTCGCAGCGGCTGACCAGGGAGACACCGAGCCCGGCCGCGACGCCGTGCACCGCCGCGACCGTCACCTGGGGCAGCGACCCCAGCGCGTCCAGCATCGCGACATGCCCCGCGAACACCGCCTCGCACTCGGCCGGGCCCAGCTCGCCCAGCTCCCGGAACTCCGCGATGTCCCCGCCGGCGCAGAAGCTCGGACCGAGGCCGCGCAGCACGAGCGCGTCCACGTCCTCGTGGCCCGCCATGTCGTCGAAGACTTCCCGCAGCGCCGCGACCATGTGCCGGTCCACCGCGTTGCGGCGGTCCGGCCGCGCCAGGCTCACCCACGCGCAGCGGCCCTCGATCTTCACCTCGACCATCAGCGTGCCTCCCCCGCCAGCAGCCCGTGCAGCAGCAGATCGCTGAGCTGCACGCCGATCGCGTCAGCGGAGAGCCGTCCACCGGGCCGATACCAGCGGTACGTGGAGTTCAGCATGCCGAGGATCGTCAGCGTGTCGACGCGGTCGTCGGTGACCCGCAGCTCCCCCGCCTCCCTGGCCACCCGCAGCAGCTCCTGGATCCCCGCGGTGTAGCGGTCGCGCCGCGCGATCACGGCCGCCTTCGGCTCGGGGTCGAGGTACTTCAGCTCCTCGCTCACCACCGCCATTGAGTGGTGGTAGTTGTGCAGGATCCGGAAGTGCCCCACCACCATCCGGGCGAGCGTCTGCGCGGCCGAGCCGGGCGTGTCGAGCACCGCGCCCTGCATGGCGATGCCCTCCTCCACGACCGCGCTCTGGATCGCGAACAGCACCTCCGCCTTGTGGCCCACGTGATAGAACAGCGCGCCCTTGGTCAGTCCGGCCGCGTCGGCGAGCTCGCGGGTGGCCGTGCCGTGGTAGCCACGGGTGCTGAACAGCTCGGTCGCCGCGTGCATGATCCGAGCCATCGGCTCGTCGGAGTCCGCGGTGGACCCGACCTCGGGCACGCCCTCGACCCAGCTCGCCGGTTCGCCTGCGGTGTCGGCGCCCGGCGGCAGCAGGCCGCGGAGGAACAGATCGCTCACCACGCGGGCAATGGCGTCGGGCCGGGAGTTCCGCCGCGGCCGGTACCAGCGGTACATCTCGGTGAGCGCGCCCAGCACGCCCTGTGCGAGCAGCCTTACGTCCCCGCGCACGAACACGCCAGACTCCATGCCGTCGGTGAGGATGTCCCGCAGCACGGCCTCGTACGTGTCGCGTCCCCGGTAGATCTCCTGCTTCTTATCCTCCGGTAGGTGCTTCCGCTCCTCCATGAAGACGCGGATCTCCTGCGTGTGGTTGGCGACCACGTTGACGTGCGTGCGGAGCATGTGCTCGAAGCGCTCCACCGCTGTGCCCGCCCCGGTGACCTCCTCGAACACGGTCCGGTTCAGGAAACGGTCGTGGATCTCGAAGAGGATCTGCTCCTTGCTCGACATGTACCGGTAGAGCGTGCGCTTGGTGACCCCGGCCGCCTCGGCGATGTCGTCGGTGGTGGCGCCGTGGAACCCGCGCTCGTCGAACAGGCTGGTCGCCGCGTCGAGGATCGCGCGACGGCGCTGCTCCTCCGCGAGGGCACGGCGGGACGTCCGCGGAGCCTGCTCGGTGGCTACCCGTATGTTCATGCTGCTCGTCCTACCACGACGGCCTGACCAAGAATGTCCCCGTACCGACCGCCACGAGCGCTCCCGTGTTCGTCGTCACCTCGGCCCGGGCGGTGGCGACGGACCGTCCCGCCCGGATTACGGTGGCCTCACACTCCAGATCCTCGTCAACGACCGGCCGTAGGTACTGCACGTTGAGGTCGATCGTCGGCGCCGACCGCGGATGGATCAGCGACGAGACCGCCCACGCCATCGCGACATCGATGAGCGTAGCGGTGACCCCGCCCTGGAGCACGCCGAGGTGCTGCCGGTGTACCTCCCGGAACGGCAGGCAGACCACCGCGGAGCCGTCCCCGCAGCGCTTCATCGTCATCCCGAGGTGGGCCGGCAGCAGCCCCGGGGCGAATGCCTCCACCTGCTGCTCCTCCAGCGAGCTCACGTCTGCGCCTCCAGGAACCGCTTCCGCAGCAGGTACCGCTTGATCTTGCCGCTCGCCGTCATCGGGAACACCTCGACCAGCTGGATATGCCGCGGCGCCTTGAACCGGGCCAGGTGTCCGAGCACGAACTCCCGCAGCTCCTCCGGCGACACACTGGTGCCGGGCAGTAGTTGCACGTACGCGACGCCGACCTCCTCCAGCCGCGCGTCCGGCACGCCGACGACCGCGGCCATCGCGACCGCGGGGTGGCGCAGGAGGGCGGTCTCGACCTCGATCGGGTCGACGTTTTCACCGCCGACCTTGTACATATCCTTGATCCGGCCGCCGTACCGCACATACCCGTCCTCGGTCAGCGCCGCCAGGTCCCCGGTGCGGAACCAGCCCTCGTCGTCGAGGACGGCCGCGGTGGCCTCCGGCTTCTTGTAATAGCCGAGCATCACCGGGTGCCCGCGGACCACCAGCTCGCCGCTCTCCCCGGCCGGCAGCGACTCGCCGGCCGGCCCGACGATCTTCACCTCGAACCCGGGCAGCGGGTACCCGACCGTGTCTCCCCGCCGCTCGAACGGGTCCTCGATGCCCGCCAGCGTGGTGATCGAGGTTGTCTCGGTCATCCCGTACACGTTGATGGCGGGGCTGATCTTCTCGGAGACCAGCCGGATCAGGTCGCCGGTGCCCGGCACGAGGCAAAGGCGGACCCGGGACAGGTCCCGGGAGGGGAACGTCGGGTGCTGCAGCTGGTCGTAGTACATGGTGGCGACGCCGTACACAACCGTGGCGCGCTCGCGCTCGATCAGCTCCAGCGTCTGCGCCACGTCGTACGACCGCTGCAGCACGATCCGGCCGCCCGCGTACATGAAGCTGAGCAGGGCCGCGGCGCCGAAGACGTGGAACAGCGGCAGGTACAGCACCAGCGTGTCCTCGGACGAGATCCGCATCCGGTCGGCGGCGTCGCACATGTTCCGGATGACCTTGTGCGAGTGCATCGCGCCCTTGGGGAACCCGGTCGTCCCCGAGGTGTAGAGCATCAGCACCACGTCGTCGGCGTCCACGGTGGACAGCCGTGCGGCAAGGTCGGCCTCAGAGGTCTCATCCGCCCGCGCGAGCAGATCGTCCAGCGGCAGCGCCCCCTCCGGGCAGCCCTCCCCGGCCACGACGACCGTGTGCGCGCTGACCCGGTCGTCCCGGAGCACCGCGAGCGCATCGGCGGCCAGGTCCCGGTCCCGGATCCGGTCCCCGACGACAAGGATCACCGAGTCTGACTGGCCGACGACGTACGCCGCCTCGTCCACGGTGAGACCGGTGTTCACCGGCACGAGCACCGCGCCGATGCGGGCCGCCGCAAGGTAGAAGCAGACCCATTCCAGCCGGTTGCCCATCCAGATCGAGACGCGGTCGCCGGAGGAGATGTCGAGCGCCATCAGGGCCCGGCCGTAGCGGTCCGCTTCCGCGGAAAGCTCGCGGTACGTCAGCCGCCGCCAACCGTCCACACAGGCCTCGCGGTCGCCGGACCGCTCGATCGCCCGCTTCAGCAGAGCGCCGATCGTTACCCCGGCCATGTCCTGGGTCATCACACCTCCCATAGAGTCCGGCGCGCTCGCGCTCACCGCGAGCACCGCGCGATCACGTCGCCGTAGGCCGCGATGCTCGCGAGCACGTCGGAGTGCTGGAGCCCCGGCCACTGCATCCGCAGGCCGAGGAACGACGTGTTCACCTCGGCGCGGTACCGCTCGACCTGCTCGACGCACCGATCGACGTCCCCGAGCACGAACGAGTCCCGGGCCATCTCGTCGAACGAGCCGACCTCGTGACCCCACCGGGCGTACGCCGCGTACTTGGTCTCCAGCGCCGGCCGGGCGATCCGCACGGCGTCGTCGTAGCTCGCCGCGCAGTACGCCTCGCGCAGGATCGGGAACTGCTTGTCCTCCGCGCGCACGCCCTCGGGCAGCGCGTCCCGATACCACTGCTGGCGCTCGACGATCGTGCCGATCGGCAACTCGGGCGACACCAACCACTCGTCTCCGATGCGCGCGGCCTGGGCGACGCCCTTCGGTCCGGTGGCCCCGATCCAGAACGGAGTGGCCTCCCGGTTCGCGGGCAGCAGCCGGAGCCGGGCCTCGTTCAGCTCGACGCCGTTGCCGCTGTACGTGACCGGCTTGCCGCTCCACAGCTGTCGAAGCAGCTTCACGGTCTCGGCGAGCCGACCGGCCCGCACCTTCCGCGGTACGCCGAGCGCCTGGAACTCCTCCTCGCGGTACCCGGCCCCGGCCCCGACGATCAGCCTGCCGCCGCAGAGCACGTCCAGCGTGGCGAGCTCCTCGGCCAGCAGCACCGGCGGGTACATCGGTGCCAGCAGCACTGCGGTGCCAAGGGACATCCCCTCGGCCTCCGCGGCGACCCGGGAGAGGAACGGGATCGGCTGGAGGAACTGGAAGTCCGCGAGGAAGTGCTGGGTCACCCAGATCGAGCCGAACCCGGCCTCCCGCGCGGCCCGCACCTGCTCCAGCGCCTGGCCGAGCTGGGCCTGCGGGTCCTCGCCCTCCAGGAACTGGCCGGCCAGCAGATACCCGAACTTCATTGCTACTCCTCTCGCTGCGGGACACGCAGCGTGGCGGGCCCCCCGGTCGTGCGCTCGATCGCGCCGAGCACACCCTGCATCTGGCCCGCGGCGGTGAAGCCGCCGTCGACCGCGATCTCCGCGCCGTTGATGTAGCTCGACCCGTCGGAGCACAGGAACGCGACCAGCGCCGCCACCTCCTCCGCCCGCCCGCCCCGACCCAGTGGGGTGAGGCTGGCGAACGCGTCGAGCATCGCCTGGGGCGCGTCGCCGAGCATCGGCGTCTCAATCAGTCCCGGGTGGACGGAGTTGACCCGGATGCGGGACGGGCCGAGCTCCAGCGCGCCGACCTTGGTCAGCCCACGCAGCGCCCACTTGCTCGCCGAGTACGCGGAGGCGGAGTATGCCGTCAGCCCGGCGATCGAGCTGACGTTGACGATCGACCCGCCACCCGCACGTCGCATCGACGGGACGCAGGCGCGCATCCCCAGCAGCGGGCCGGTGAGGTTGACATCGAGGACGTGGTTCCAGTCGCCGAGGTCGATCTCCATCAGCCCGACGCGGTGGCTCACGCCGGCATTGTTCACCAGCGCGCGCACCGGGCCGAACGTCCGCTCGGCGAGCTCCACGGTGCGCGCCCAGTCCGCCTCGGACGTGACGTCGAGGTGGGCGTAGATTACCTGGTCCCCCAACTCGTCCGCGAGATCCTCGCCCACTGCGTCGAGTACGTCGGTGAGCACGACCGCCACGCCCTGCCCGGCGAGCAGACGCGCCTCGGCGGCCCCCTGCCCCCGGGCGGCGCCAGTGACGATCACGGTTCCGTCCACTCTGGTTCCTCTCATGTTCCGAAGTACATCGCGGCAAGCTCGCGGTCGCCGGTGATCTCCGCGGTCGGGCCCTCTCTGACGAGCTTTCCGTCGGCGAGGAACACGACCCAGGAGCAGACGCTGCGGATCACGTCGAGGCTGTGCTCGACGAGGCAGATCGTGGCGCCCTGCGCGACGGTGTCCCGCAGCAGCGCGAGGATGCGTTCCCGCCCGGCGGCGTCCAACCCAGACATGGGCTCGTCCAACAGGTAGCAGTCGGCCTTCGTGGCGAGTAGCCGCCCCATCATGAGCAACTTCTGCTCGGCGTACGACATGTCGCCGGCGTTTGTGTCGGCGTGGTGGGCGATGCCGAGGTACTCCAGCATCTCGTCGGCCCGGGCCAGGCGCTCCCGCTCGGGTCCGTGCTTGCCGCCGAGCACCACGCCCGGGGTGAGCAGCCGCTCGTCGCTTTTCGGGGTGAGCGCAAGGAGCAGGTTTTCCCGCGCCGTCATGCCGCCGAACAGCCGCATCTCCTGGAACGACCGGACAATTCCGCCCCGCGCCCTGGCGTCCAATGGGGACCGGGTGATGTCGCGTTCGCCGAAGTACACGCGGCCGGTGTTCGGGTCCAGCAGCCCGGAGAGCAGGTTGAACAGCGTGGTCTTGCCGGCGCCGTTCGGACCGACCAGGCCGGTGATGCTGCCCGGCCGCAGCGTCAGCGTGACGTCGTCGACCGCGGTGAGGCCGCCGAACGAGATCGACACACCCTCGCACCGCAGTGCGTCGCCGCCAGAACGCCCGTCGACCGGGGAGGCGGCCTCGGGGAGCAGGATCGACTCCTCCTCCCGCTGCCTCGAGACCACACTCGCCGCCGGAGTGGACGCGGCCTCCCGGCGCCGCCGGCCCGCGATGCCCTGCGGCCGGAACAGCAGGAACGCGAGCAGCAGCAGCGAGAACGCGAAGCCCTTCACCGCGCCGACGAGCGTGTCCGGCAGGTCGAGGTAGGTGAGCGCCTCGGGGATCAGCAGCACGACCGCGGCGCCCACGAACGGCCCCCACCACACCGCGAGCCCACCGATGATCGTCAGCGACAGGACCTCGATTGAGCGGTCGAGGCCGAAGTCGGCGGTGCTGATGTACCGCACCTGGACGGCGAACAGCGCGCCTGCCATCCCTGCCAGCGCCGAGGAGAGCGCGAACGCCTTGATCTTCGCGGCGGGAGTGGCCTTGCCGAGCGAGCGGGCCGCCAACTCGTCCTCCCGCAACGCCTTGAGCGAGCGGCCGAACGGCGAGCGCACCACGCCCCGTAGGAGGGCCGCGACCAGCAGGCAGAAGACGACGGCGAGGGTGGCAACCTCCTCGGGCGTGATCAGCACCGCCCCGAGGAGATCCGGCCTCGGGATGCCGATCAGGCCGCCCGCTCCGCCGGTCAGCTCGGAATTGCGGATGATCTCGATGGCCCCGACCTGGAAGGCCAGCGTGAGGATCACCAGGTACACGTCGGTGACCCGTCTGGCGGCGATGCCGAGCATCATGCTGATCAGCGCGCACAACGCGCAGGCGGCCAGCAGCGCGGGCAGGAATCCCCAGCCCGCATCGCGCATCAGCAGGCCGGTGGTGTACGCGCCGAGGCCGAAGAAGGCGCCGTGTGCGATCGAGAACAGCCCGGCGTTCCCCATCAGCAGGTTGAACGACATCCCGAGGATGATGAAGATCGCCAGCAGCGCGATCAGGTTGCTCAGATAGAAAGCCATGCTGACGCGGCCCCTTCTGTGGCGACGGCGGCGGCCGCGGTCATGCCGACCGCAGCGTGTTGCGGGTCAGGCCGTTCGGCCGGATCACGACGAACAGGAACAGGACCGCGAACAGGACGAACTCGGCCCAGTGCGTCGGGAGCTGGTAGACGGCTAGGCTCTCGACGAGCCCGATCAGGACGCCGCCCAGCAGCGCGCCCGGCATGCTGCCGACGCCGCCGATGACCAGCGCGATGACCGCCTTCACCAGCAGGTCGAAGCCCATGGACGGGGTGACGGGGTTCTGCACGGCGAGCAGCACCGCGGGCAGCCCCGCGACCACCGAGCCGGCCAGGAACACCCACACGTACGTGTGCTGGAGCCGGATGCCGAGGGTCTCCGCGCGGTGCGGGTTGTCCCCGACGGCGCGGAACGACAGCCCGACCGCGGTCCTGGTCTGGAGCAGGTACAGGCCGGCGAACGCCGTGAGGCTCGCCGCGATCACCAGCAGGTCGAACGTGCGAATCAGCAGCGGCCCGAACGAGGCGTTCCACGACATGAAGTCCGAGGGCGGTGTGGGCTTGGGGTCGGTGCCGAAGAGCAGCACCAGCAGGTTCTGGCCAAGGGTCAGCACCGCGAGCGAGGCGACGAGGAAGACCATCTCCCCCGCCCGGCGGCGCCGCAGCGGGCGGTAGATGCCGAGCTCGATCAGCACACCGATCGCCCCGGCCGCCGCCAGGGTGATCACCGCCGCGAGCAGCGGGTGGACGCCGTGGCCCTGGAACAGCCACCAGAACGTGTACGCGGAGCCGACGAGCGTGAACCCGTGGGCGAAGTGCAGCACGCCGGTCGTCGAGATGATCAGGCTCATGCCGTACGCGAACAGGCCGTAGAGCAGCCCGATGATCGCGCCGTTCTTGGCGAGCTGGAGGAGCAGGTCCATGGTCGTCCCTCGGTTCAGGGGGTCCCGCCGCCCCGCCCCTGGGGTGGGGCGGCGGGAGATGGGTCGGCTAGGGCTCGATGGTCGCGACGGCCTTGTCCTTGGCCGGGTTGTCCGCGGTCGCCGCGATCTGCTTGAGGATCACCGGCTTGCGGACGGTGCCCGTGTCAGTGAACTCGGTCGACTTCTGCAGCGGCAGCGGGAAGCTGTCGGTGTCGCCGATAGCCTTGAGGATGTTCTCCCCGGTCACCGGCTTGTTGGCGGCGCGCAGGCCCTTGACCAGCTCGGCGAAGAAGAACGCGCTGTCGTACATGTAGACGTCGTAGGAGAGGCCGGCCGGTTCGCGGTTCTTCTCCTTCTTGAACCGTTCGACCAGTGCCGCGATCTTCGGGTCCTCCGCCGAGGTGTTCGCCAGCGTCGTGTAGACCAGCCCGTCCATCGACGAGCCGGCCGCGGTGCGCACCGCCACGGCCTCGCCGAGCCCCGCGTAAGTGGTGAGGGGAATCGTCGAACCCTGCTCGCGCAGCGCCTTGAAGATGACCGGCGCCTCACCGAGCAGCGCGTGGATGTGGATGGTGTCCGGCTTCGCGGCGAGCACCTTCGCGACCTGCGCCGAGGCGTCGACCGCGTCCTGCCGGATCGACTCGACCGCGACGACCTCGCCGCCGGCTTTCTCGAACGACTTCTTGTAGACCTCCGTCGCGCCCTGCCCCGTCGCGTTGTCGACGTGGATGATTGCGGCCCGCTTCTTCTTCTGCGTCTCGGCCATGTACGTGCTGACCGCGGCGACGTCGTTGGAGGCGAGCGGGAAGAAGTTGCGCAGGTTCTCGCCGGCGCCCTCCAGCTCGGGGCTGTTCGCGCCGCTGTTAATCAGCGCGACGCCGACGTCCTTCGCGGCCGGCACCATCGCCTTGACGACCGCGCTCCACGCCGTGAACACGACCGGCGCCTGCTCGACCGAGGTGAGCTTGTTGAACGCCCTGAGGCCGACGTCGGCGGTGCCGGCGGTGTCCTCGGTGACGAGCTCGATCTGGAAACCGTCCGCCTTGTACTGCTTGTTCGCGTCCTCGACGCCGTACTTCACGAACGTGACGAAGTCCTGCCCCAGCGCCGCTTGACTGCCGGACAGCGCCATCGCGACGCCCATCTTGTACGTCGTCACGCCGTCCTTGGTCACGGAGGCGTCGCCGCCCTGGGCGGCCCCTCCACATGCCGAGGTACCCAGTGCGGCCACCGCCGCTATCGCGACCAGCCGCCGCCGACCTGCTCCGAACTTCACGGCTTCTCCTCTCAAGGTGGGCCGGGCGCAACCAGGCCCGGGTGGTGCGCGTTCAGAAGAGCTCTGCCCAGTCCCTCGTCTCCAGCTGCGCCGGAGTCCCCGCGAAGACGAGGGCGCCCAGCTTCAGGACGTACGCCCGGTCGGCGACGCCCAGCACCCGCTTGATGTCCTGCTCGACGACCAGGACGCTGGTGCCGAGTTCCCGGTTCACCGTGCGCACCGCGGCGAGCACCTCGTCGACGAGCACCGGGGCGAGGCCCGTGGACGGCTCGTCGAGGAGCATCAGCCGTGGCTGGGTCATCAGCGCCATCGAGATCGCGAGCATCTGGCGCTGCCCGCCGGAGAGCGATCCGGCGCGGTCCTTCGGGCGATGCTTGAGGATCCCGAAGAGGTCGAAGACGAACGCCTTCGTCTCGGCCAGCGTGCTCGCCGAGGCGCCGCGCTTGCCGCCGGTGGCGGCGGCGAGCGTGAGATTCTCCTCGATCGTCAGCGAGGGGAACACCCCCTGGCCCTGCGGCACGAGACTCATGCCCGCGACCGCGGTGGCCGAGGGCGGCCGGCCGGTGAAGTCCCCGCCGTCCAGGGCCACCCGGCCACCGGCGGGCTTGACCTGGCCGGTGACCGAGCGCAGCAGGGTCGTCTTGCCGGCCCCGTTGTGCCCCAGCAGGGCCACCAGCTCGGCCTCGCCGACCGTGAGCCCGACGCCCCGCAGGACGGTGTGCTTGGCGTAGCCGGCGGTCAGGTCCGCGACCGCCAGCACCGCCGGTCGGCCCGGGCCGTCCGGTGCGTCATCGGTCCGCACCTGGGCTCCCCTCGTACTGGATGTCACGTGGCTACTCCTCTTTGGAGACCTGTAACGAGCATCACATTGATACTGACCGGACGGTATACACAAGGGCCCCGGCGGGTCAAGAACCTCGGGATATCGAAACTCGGGTGGGACGGTCGGAACCTGCACCTGCCCAAGGGCGCGGATCAGCACCGGTCCGGACGGGCAGGCAGGGCGAAGTCTGCGCCCGGGCAGCGTCCCGCGGCCCCGGGCGGCGACGCCCCCGCTCATCCCAGTTCGTCCCGGAGCCTCAACACTCCCACAGGCGCCGCAGCGCGGCCGTGCGCTCGGCGTCGGTGCGGCCGCGCAGGTCCACCGACCCGTGCTCGGTGACGACCACGTCGACGTCCGAGCGGGCGGTGGAGGTGGGCGCGGACAGCCGGTCGACGAGTGTGCGGTGCCCACCGCGCCGGGTGGGCAGCGCGACCACGCTCAGACCCCGGATCGCCCGGGCCGCAGCGACGGCGTAGTCCGGGTGGCCGCCCACCCCGGCCACCACGTCCCCGCCGAAGCCCTCGACGTTGACCTGGCCGACCAGGTCCAGTTCGAGCGCGGTGTTCACGGCGACCAGCGGCTGCCGGGACAGCCGGGTGAGGTCGTGGGTGTGCTCCAGCCGCGCGGTGATCGCCCGCCCGTCGGCCCAGCGGTACGCCGCCGCCGTCCCGGCGACGTAGGTGGCGAGCGGAACGCCCTCCAGCAGGCCCCGCCGGTCCAGATCCAGCACCGCGTCGCCGACGATCCCGGAGTCAATGCGCACCGGGACGTCCAGCGCCCGCAGCGTGGCGTCGCCGATCGTGCCCGGGCCAAACTGGACCGCCGAGCCGGGCCGCACCAGCGCGGCGACATGCCGGCCCGCCGCGTCGGACACGTCGTCGACCCGGGGCCGTAGCAGCTCCAGCGGCGGCCGCTCCACCTCGCTCACGATCGTCACCCGGCCGGCGGGCAGCGCGGGCTCGCGGCTGGCGGCCGGGAGCGCGTGGTTCACCTCCGCGAGCACGTGCGCGCCGGCGTCGACCGCGGCGCGCATCCAGGCGACCTCGCTGCCGAAGCCCAACCCGCCCGGCGTGGGCCGCAGCCCGGCCAGCAGCACGTCCGGCCGCCACGCCGAGGCGAACAACGCCGGGACCGCGCTGAGCCGGACCGGCAGGTACCGCACACCGCCGCCGAACGCCCGCCGCAGCGCGTACCCGCCGAGCAGCGTCCGCACCTCCGGGAACGCTACCGGGTCCTCAGGCACCGGCAGGGTGAACGACCAGCCGAGCAGCAGCCGCACCCCGCCGACCTGCCGGGCGGCGTACGCCAGCGGGCGGCCCAGTCCGACCGGAGCCCCGGCCCCGTCCGCGATCGCCACCCGGCAGCCCGGGGTCAGAAACTCTGCGATCCGCGCCGCGACCCGCGCCTCGTCCGGGGTCAGCTCCGCCGGAACCATGCCTTCCACGTCAGCTGGCCATGTAGGTGCCACCGTCGACGCAGAGGACCTGGCCGGTGACGTACCGGGACGTGGCCCCGGCGAGAAACACGAACGCCTCCGCCACCTCGTCCGGCTCACCCCATCGCCGCAGCGGGATGCGCTCCAGGTAGCGCGCGGCGAACCGCTCGTCCGTCCGGATCTTCTCGGTCATCGGAGTGGCCGCGGCGGGCGACACCGCGTTGACCCGGATCCCGGCCTTGCCGAGCTCCCGGGCGGCGGACTTCGTCATCGCCACAATCGCGCCCTTGGCGGCGGCGTAGTTGATCTGCCCGATCGTGCCGTCCAGCCCAGCGGACGAGGTGACGTTGATGATCGAGCCCCCGGCGCCCATCCGCCGGGCCGCCTCCCGCAGGCCGAGGAATGTACCGCGGGCGTGCACGCGCAGCACCAGGTCGAAGTCGTCCGCCGACATCGACGGCAGCATCGCCGGACGGGTGATGCCGGCGTTGTTCACCCAGACGGCGAGCGGGCCGAGCTTTCGTTCGACGCGGTCCGCGGCCTCCGTGACGGCGGCCTCGTCCCCGACGTCGACCGCGAGCGCGAGAGCGCGGTCACCCAGCTCCGCGGCGGCGCGCGCGACGCCGTCGCCGTCCCGGTCCAGCAGCGCCACCCGGGCGCCCTGCTCAGCGAGCGCGAACGCCACCGCGCGGCCGATGCCCTGCGCCGCGCCCGTAACGACCGCGACCTTGCCGTTCAGCTCATGCATCGGGACCCTCCAGGATCGTCACGGCGGAGACCGCGGTCGGGCCGCCCACGTTGTGGGCGAGGGCCCAGCGCGCGCCGTCCACCTGGTTGATTGCCTCGCCACGCAGCTGCTCGAACAGCTCGGTGCACTGCGCGAGGCCGGTGGCGCCCGGCGGGTGCCCCTTGGACTTCAGCCCGCCACTGGGATTGACCGGCAGCCGCCCGCCGAGGGTGGTCGCGCCCTTCTCCAGCAACCGCGGGGCCTCGCCGCGGCCGCAGAACCCGAGCTCCTCGTACGTCATCATCTCGACGCCGGTGAAGCAGTCGTGCACCTCGGCGACGTCGATGCGCTCGGACCCGATGCCCGCCATCGCGTACGCCTGCTTCGCCGCCTTCGCCGTGGCCGGGAATCGTGCGAGGTTCGCCTTCTCGGCGTGCAGCACCCGGTCCATTCCGGTGCCGACCCCACGGACCCAGACCGGCCGGTCGGTATAGCGGTCCACCACGTCCCGGCCGGCGAGCAGGACTGCGGCCGCGCCGTCGCTCTGCGGCACACAGTCGAGCAGCCCGAACGGCTCCACCACCATCGGCGCCGACAGCACCTGCTCGATCGTCACCTCGTACCGCAGGTGGGCGTAGGGATTGTTGGCGCCGTTGTGGTGGTTCTTCACCGCGACCATCGCGAGGTGCTCGCGGGTGGCGCCGAACTCGTGCATGTACCGGGCGACGTGCAGCCCGAAGCTGGCCGGCGAGATCAGCGCCAGCGGCAGGTCCCAGGCCGTGTCCCGGTTGGTGCTCATCCAGTCCCAGAACGTGGAGCTGGCCGAGGTGTCCCGGATCTTGTCGGTGCCCAGCACGAGCGCGACGTCAACGTACCCGCCGCCGACCGCGTAGAGCGCGTTGCGCAGGGCGTCGTTGCCACTGGCGCAGGCGTTCTCCACCCGGGTCACCGGTATGTCGTCGAGGCCACAGCTGTCCGCGAGCAGCCCGGCCGGGAACCCGTCGACGCTCTGCACCTCGCTGAACCACGCGGCACCGATCTCGTCCGGCCGCATGCCCTTGTCCACGGAAGAGAGCGTCGCGTCGAACGCGCGGGCGACCATGTCCTTGATGCCCTGGTCGAACAGCTCGCCGAACGGGATCATCCCCGCCCCGACGATGGCCACATCTCTCACGGCTGCTCCTCGGGTTGGAAGGCGTATCCGTAGTCGGGCACTCCGGCGCGGACGGCGACGCAGCGCAGCACCAGCGCGCCCGGGTCCCCGATCCGCGCGCTGCCGGCCTCGGCGTCGGTGACGTGCGCGAGCGTCCGCAGCGAGGTGCCCGCGAGGCCCACGACCGCGAGCGAGTACGGCCCGTGCTTGCCGGGCACCGTGGCGTGGATCGTGACGATCGAGTAGACCTCCCCGCTCCGGGGCAGGGCGACGAGGTCCTGGGTGTCCATTCCGCCGCAGTGGAGACAGCGGGTCCGCGGCGGGAGGCTGCGCTCGCCGCAGTCCCGGCACTCCCCCGCTTTGAGGCCGACCTTGGCCTCCAGCGCCCGCTCGTAGGAGGCGAGCGAGGCGGGGATCTCGGCCGGGGTGCGGGGCGCCCAGGTCTCCGGGGCGGTGTGCGGGGTACGGGCGGTCACCGTGCAAGGGGCGTCGCCGGTGACCCGGGCGGAGACGCTGTGCCCGTTCTCGACCGCGACCAGGAGTCCGGGCCCCCGGGCCAGCGCGAAGATCGGGGCAGCTGCCTCCTGTGCGTCGGGCACCCCGTGCGCTCCCTCGGCGAGCTTGCGAACGTCGCGGTCGGGGAGCCCGGCGACGACGGTCGCCTCTCCCGCGCCGGGCAGCGCCCGCCGCCAGCCCCGCTCCCGCAGCAGCCGCGGGTCGTCGTACACCCGGTCGGTGGCATCGCCGGTGGCCCGGGTGCGGACCGGGACGCTGTGGCGGACCGTGTCCGCCCGCTCCAGCGACAGCCCGCCCGGGCCGGTGAGCGCCGCCCCCGCGGCCGCCGGGGCCGCCGGGTCCACGCCGATCACCAGCGTCCCCGGCGCGGCGGACAGCAGGGCGTCCAGCGTGGACGGCGCGCCGCCGAGCCGCTCCTCCACCGGGGTGGCCGGGTCGAGGCCGAGGGCCTGGAGCACGATCTCCGGGAACGTGCCCAGGGTCGCGTCCGGGCGGCGGGTCACGAGCACGACCCGCGCCACCGCGACCAGTGCCTCCCCGCCCAGCCCCGTGGCCGCGGCGACCGCGAGCGTGGTGACGTCCTCGTCCGGGCCGAGCATCCGGCGGCCCCGGGCGTCGGCCCAAGCGGGCCGGTACACCGACAGTGCGGTGATCTCCATCGTCACACCCCCGCCCGGACAACGGTGGGCCAGAAACCCGCGGCCCCGCGCTCGGCCAGGATCCGGCCCAGTTCCTCCTGGAGCGTGCCCTCGGCGTCGCCATCGTCCCGCCAGGCCCAGAGCCGCCGGGTGAAGTGCTGCAACTGGTGCTCCCTCGTGAAGCCGAGCGCGCCGTGGAGTTGGTGCGCGATCGCGGTCGCCGCGGTGGCCGAGCGCGCCGCCCGGACGCGGGCGGCGAGCACGGCCGGTGCGGCGTCGGTGGAACCTGCCGCCACTGCGAGCACCGCCGCGTCCGCTGCCGCACCGGCCACGGCCACCTCGCCGGCGAGGACGGCGACCTTCTGCTTGACCAGCTGGAACGAGGAGATCGGCTTGCCGAACTGCACCCGTTCCCCGACGTACCGCCGGGTCAGCTGCAGCACCCGGTCGAGCGCCCCGGCGAGCATCACCGTGGTTGCCAGCGCCTGGCGCAGCCGGAGCTCGCCGAGGAGTTCGGTGGTGACCGGGCGCACCCGCTCGTCGGGGAGGCCGAGGCCGTGGAACCGCAGCGTGTCGGACGGCTCGCCGGCCGGGCTGGTCCCGGGCGTGGCGGCGGCCCCGACGACTTCCGCGAGCGCCAGCCCCTCATCTGTCGAGGCGAGGACCAGCACGCTGGCCGCGCACCCTCCCCACGGCACCCCGCGGGCCTCGCCGTGCAGCGTCCAGCCACCGTCGGCGCGTACCGCCGTCACGTCGGCCTTCCCGGCGACGGCCGCCGGGCCGGGCCGTTGCGCGAGCCCGGCCGCGTCCCGCAGCCACGGGGCGACGAGCAGCGTCGGCGCGATCGGCACCGGGGCGGCGAAGCTCGCGCAGAGCCGCGCGACGACCGCCGCGTCGGCCACGTCGCCGCCGGAGCCGCCCGCCTCCTCGGGGATGCCGATGCCGGTCAACCCTGCGCGGTCGAGGTGCCGCCACAACCCCTCGTCCCAGCCGCCGTCGGCGGCGGCGACCCGATCTGGCCCACAGTGGTCTGTCAGCAGGTCGGTGACAGCACCGGCCAGCAGCTCACGTTCGTCGCTCACAGCCCCAGCCCTCTCGCCACGATGACCCCGAGAATCTCGGTGGTGCCGCCCCGGAGCGTGAAACCCGGGCTGTGCAGCACGGCATGCGTCAGCAGTGCCGCCGCCCGGCTGTCCCGGTCCACGTTCCCGGCCAGCGCGACGCGGACCGCGTCGACGACCTCCTGCTCGAAGCGGGTGCCGACGTCCTTCACCAGCGCCGCCTCGACCTCGACGGAGGCGCCCCGGTCCAGCGCCCCGGCGACCCGCAGGGACAACTGCCGGATCGACCACATCTGCGCGAAGAGCCCGCCGAGGGTGGCCAGCGTGCGGGTGTCCCGTGCGGCCTCGGCGTACCTCGCCAGCTCGACCAGGAGCTGCGCGGTGCTGAGGAATCGCTCGGGGCCGCTGCGCTCGTTCGCCAACTCCGAGGTGACCTGCTTCCAGCCGTCGCCCTCCGTGCCGAGCAGCATCTCGCCGGGGACGTACACGTTGTCGAGCACGACCTCGTTGAAGTGGTGCTCCCCGGTCAGCAGCTCGATCGGACGGATCTGCACGCCCGGCGCGGACAGGTCCACCACGAACTGGGTGAGCCCGCCGTGCCGGTCCGGGCCGGTCCGGCAGAGCGCGATCATGTAGTGGCAATGGTGCGCGCCGCTGGTCCACACCTTGGTGCCGTCGAGCCGCCAGCCCTCGCCGTCCGGGGTTGCTCTCGTGCGCACCGAGGCGAGGTCGGAGCCGCTGTCCGGTTCGGACATCCCGATCGCGAAGTAGCACTCGCCCCGGGCGATCGCGGGCACCAACGTCTGGCGCTGCTTCTCGGTGCCGAACCGCAGGAGCGACGGGCCGGACTGCCGGTCCGCCACCCAGTGCGCGGCGACGGGCGCGCCGGCCGCGAGCAGCTCCTCGATGACGACGAACCGCTCCAGCGCCGAGCGCTCATGTCCGCCGTACCGCTTGGGCCAGGTCATCCCGAGCCAGCCGCGCTCCCCCAGCCGGCGACTGAACTCCGCGTCGAAGCTGGACAGCCAGGTGTCGACGCCGGGCACGAACGCCCCGGACGCGCGCTGCTCGGTCAGGAACTCCCGCACCTCGGCGCGGAGTGCCTCCGCGGACTTCGGCAGCACCGCGGGCGGGAGGGTGAGGGCCACTCAGGCCTCCCCGAGTGGGCCGCGCCGGAACGACCACATCTGCGCGGGGTGCTCGACCTGCACGCCGACGTCCCAGCCGACGCCGGGCGGGCCAGCCTGGAGACGGAACGAGCGGGCCGCCGCCCGGGCCAACGCCGGGTCCTTGGCCACCGTGGACGCCAGCCGGATCGCCTCGGCCTCCACCTGGTCCGCAGGACTGGACGCGAACGCGAGACCGCGCTGCACCGCCTCCCGGCCGGTGAGCGCTGCCCCGAACAGCCCGATCCCCGCCGCCACCTCGCGCCCCGCCGTCCGACTCAGCAGGGTGAAGTGCCCGCCGCCGGGGTGTGCGCCCAGCGGCAGGAAGCCGGACGCCAGCCGCACATCGTCGGCCACCACGCGCAGATCCGTGGCCAGCATCAGGTTCATCCCGGCGCCGACCGCGGGCCCACGGACGGCCGCGATCGTCGGCGCCGCGAGCCGCCCGACCCGGGTGAACGCGGCGTAGATCCGGGTCAGCGTCCGATACGCCCCGTCGGCGGCAGGATCCTTCGCTACCGCGGCGAGCACGTCGCGGTGCGCCCCGGCGCAGAAGGCTTTGCCCTGCGCCTGCACCACCACCGCGCCGACCCGCTCGTCGGCGTCCAGCGCGTCGCAGGCGGCCACCATCTCGTCGGCCATCTCCGCGGTCAGCGCGTTGCGGCGGTCCGGCGCGTTCAGGGTCAGCGTCGCGACCCCGTCTGGGCGTACCTCGATGAGTACCTCGCTCACGACGCTCCCTCCACGTGGAACTCCTCCAGGCGCGCCCTGCGCGTCATCTGCCAGTAGTCGACGACCCGCCAGGGCGAGTTCGTGACGATCCGGCCCCGCGCGTTGCGGTACCAGGTGTCCATCCCGGTGTGGGTCCAGATCATCCGGCCGTGCGCGGCGTCTACCCGGGCGTTGTACGCGTCGTGGACGTCCAGACGGCACTCCACGGCGGCCAGTCCGCCGGAGACCATCGCCTGGATGATCTCCATGATGTAGCGGACGCCGCACTCGGTCAGGAAGATCAGGCTGCCGCCGTGGCCGAGGTTCGTGTTCGGCCCATACAGGCAGAAGAAGTTCGGGAAGTCCGGGATGGCGAGCCCGAGGTACGCGTGGGCGTCGTCGTCGCCCCAGGTCTCGCGCAGGGTCCGGCCGGACCGCCCGCGGATCTCCATCGGCGCGAGCATCTTGCGGCTGTCGAATCCGGTCGCGAACACGATCACGTCCGCCTCGTGCTCCGCACCGTCCGCAGTGATCAGACCGTGTGGGCGGATTTCCGCGACGGACTCGGTCACCAGCTCAACATGGTCCTGCGTGATCGCCTCGAACCAGCCGTTGTCGATCAGCATCCGCTTGCCGAACGGCGGGTAGTCGGGCAGTACCTTGGGGATGAGCTCGCTGCGGTCCCCCAGCTTGCCGAGCATGTAGTCGGTGAAGAAGCGGCGGTGCCCGTCGTTGACCGCGTTCACCGAGCGCTCGGGGTGTGGCCAGTCCGGATCCACCTGCAGCGAGGCGTGCACTTTGTCGTTGAAGGCCCACGCCAGGCGGAACCGGTACCAGGCCGCGTAGAGCGGCACTTCCTTCATGAGGAGTTTGATGCCGTCGGTGACCTCGCGGCGGTAGTTCTCGCTGGGTGCCGTCCACTGCGGCGAGCGCTGGAACACGGTCAGCTGAGCGACCTCGTCCACGATCGCCGGGACGAGCTGCATCGCGCTGGCGCCGGTGCCCACCACCGCGACCCGTTTGCCCCGCACGTCCACCTCTGACGGCCACTGGGCGGAGTGGAACGCCGGCCCCGCAAAGGTGTCCCGCCCTGGGATGTTCGGCACGGAGGGCCGGTTGAGCTGCCCCACTGCGCTGATTACCACGTTGGCGACGACTTCGCGCTCGGTGCCGTCGGGGCCGCGCAGCATGACGGTCCACGTGTGCGTCACGGCGTCGTAGCGCGCGGAGCGCACCTCGGTGCGGAGCTGGATCCGGTGCCGTACGCCGAACTCGGTGGCGCACCGCTCCAGGTAGTCGTGCAGGTCCTGGCGCTTGGAGTAGTAGTGCGGCCACTCCTGCTGCGCGAATGAGTACGAGTACAGGTGGCTCGGCGTGTCCACCCCGCAACCCGGATACCGGTTGTCGAGCCAGGTACCGCCGACGGCGTCGTTCTTCTCGATCACCGTGTACGGGATGCCGGCCTGCTCCAGCTTGAAGGCCGTGCACAGGCCGGAGACCCCGGCACCGATCACCAGGACGTGGAAGCGGCTCAGCGCCTCGGGGTCCGGCGACGTGTCCCAGGTGACGTCGCGCGCGCGGAAGCCCATCTCCTCGGCCATCATCGGCGCGTACTCCGGCGGGACCGGCTCGCCAACGCAGACGCTCATCATCTCGACGAACAGTTCCTCCGGCGGCAGACCCATCGGGGTCAGCTCGCCGGCGCGCCATCGCCGGATGGCGTCAAACGCCTCGCCGCGGATCAGCTCCTGGACCTCCGGCGGCAGCCCGCCGGTGTCGTTGTCGCTCATCCCCTTGGTGCGCTGGGGCCGGTACGGGTCCGCCAGCCAATGACGGTCGCCGGTGAGCTGCACGAGGACCATCAGCAGCGTCGGGATGTTCGCCTCCGCGAGGGCCTCACGCAGCGCCGCAACCGTGCTCGCGTCCTCCTCGACGGCGATCGGGTACGTGGCCGAGCTTTCGATCACATCGTCCCCCAAGTTCCGCGGGCCACCGTAGCCGGGTGTGCGCGGACGGCCGGAATCGGTTCCTTCGCTATTTGTATACTCTCCGGTCAGTATCCGCAAGGAGTTCGGAGATGCGGCCGACGAGCAGCTCGGCAAGCTCGGCACGGGGCTGGGCCAAGTGCCGGTTCAGCAGCTCGGCGCCGTCGGCGCGTTGCAGCAGGTCAAACACCGCCAGGGTGAGCCCGGTGCTCCACCGGCCCGACGTTCGACTGCAGCCCCCGCCCTCAGCCGTCCGCCCGCACGCTCACCCGCAGTTCGGCACAAGCCGACCTGACAGCCCTGCTGGAACGCGTCAACGGCGTGCTACGGGGGTAGAGCGGCTCCGTTGCGTTGAGCGTTGGCAAGATCGAGGCAGGCTGGAGCAGTGACGTCATCGACCCGACCCGACCCGTGGCTGCCTCCGAAGTCGGCGTTCGCCGGGTTCCGGTTCCCGCCGGAGGTGATCGTGGTCGCGGCACGCTGGTATCTGCGCTACTGCTTGTCCTACCGGGATGTTGAAGAACTGCTGGTCGAAAGTGGCGTGGAGGTCGATCACGTCACCGTGTACCGCTGGGTGCAGCGGTTCACCCCACTGCTGGCCGACGCCGCCCGCTTCTGCCGCCACTCACCAGGCGACAGGTGGCACGTTGATGAGACGTACGTCAAAGTCAACGGGGTGTGGCGGTACGTGTACCGGGCGGTCGACGAGAACGGGCAGGTCATCGACGTGCTGGTCTCGGCCCGCCGGGACGCCGACGCGGCCCGGCGGTTCTTCCGCCAGGCGCTGTCGACGTTGAAGGTGACACCCAGCGAGGTGGTCACCGACGCCGCGCCGGTCTACCCCAGCGTGCTCGACGAGCTGATCCCGTCCGCGTGGCACCACGTCGAGCAGTACGCCAACAATCCGATCGAGGCTGATCACAGCCAGCTCAAACACCGATTGAGACCGATGCGCGGGCTACGGACCGACGAGACAGCACAGGTGATCATCGCTGAACCGCCCCGAGTCTGGTGGAGTCCTCAGACTGTGACCAGCTCCGGCTGGTCGGGCTGTTGGTGAGCGTAGAACATCGATTCGTGTTCGGCGGGTGGGCGGTGTCCGATCGCGGAGTGCAGGCGGTGGTGGTTGTACCAGTCGACCCATTCCGCGGTGGCCAGCTCGACCTGGGCGAGGCTGCGCCGCGGCCGCCGCGGTTTGATCAGTTCGGTCTTGTACAGGCCGATCGTGGATTCCATGAGGGCGTTGTCGAGGGCGTCACCGACGATGCCGATGGAGGCGTCGACGCCGGCGGCGACGAGGTGGGTGGTGAACCGGAACGACGTATATTGGCTGCCCCTGTCCGAGTGCACGATCGTGCCGGTCGGGTCCCGGAGTCGGGCCGCGTTGGACAACGCCGCGACGGCCAGGGATGCCTTCATCCGCGAGTCGATGGAGTAGCCGACGATCCGGCCGGAGTACACGTCCTTGATCGCGCACAGGTACAGCTTGCCCTCGGCGGTGGGGTGCTCGGTGATGTCGGTTAGCCACACCCGGTCCGGGGCATCGGCGGTGAAGCGGCGTTGCACCAGGTCGTCGTGCACCGGCGGCCCGGCCCGCCGGGTCAGCCCCTTCTTCTTGGCGAACACCGACCAGATGCGCTGCACCTTGCCGAGCCTAGCCACCCGATTGGCGCCGGCGGTGATGCCGTGGGCGGGTAGTTCATCGGCGATGAACCGGTACCCGAACGCCGGGTCGTCGTGGTGGATGTGAAGGGCGGCGTTGATCAGATACGCGTCGTTGAGGTCCCGTCGGGTGACCGGGTTGGCGCGCCACGTGTAGTAGGCCTGCTTGCTGAAGCCCAGCACCCGACAGGTCACCGCGACGGGAATCCCGTCCGCGGCCAGGTCACCGACCAGCGGGTACATCATTTTGGGGCGATCTCCTTGGCGAAGAACGCCGCCGCTCGACGCAGGATCTCGTTCTCCTGCTCCAGCAGCTTGTTACGCCTGCGCAGCTCCCGCAGCTCAGCGGACTCACTGCCGGTGGTCCCGGGACGGACCCCTTCATCAATGTCGGCGAGCTTGAGCCAGCGGTGCAGACACGACTCGGAGATCCCGAAGTCCTTCGCGATCTGCGACAGGGGCGCCTCGCCCTTACGGGCGACCGCGACCACGTCACGGCGGAACTCCGGCGGGAACGCTTTCGGCATGACAGACATCCTTCCAGCGAGGAACGCATCCCCACAGGTCAGGAGTCAACCGAACCGGGGGCAGTCCCGGCTCAGCGAATCCGTCGCAGTCGGCGTCCTCGCCGTGGTCACCCCTCTGGCTAGGCTCTGGCGCGCCGGTCGCACAAGACGTGACGACCAGCCTTTCAGAGACTCCGGCGCGGTCACGAACCGGGGACGCAGCAACAAGGTGATCACCAGTTGTCACCGCTGGTCAACCATTGACACGGGTTTTCGAGGGTAAATGGGGGAAGGATCTCGGACGGCGCATCGCCCGCCGCCCGGGGGCTCACGCAGGTCGGCGCCGGACTGTGATGGGTAGATCATCGGACCCGCGTAGACGGCTGCGCCGATGGCGCAGCGTGCCGTAGCGTTCTGGCTTTATTCGATGCCCCTTCGGCGATGGCGACCGTGATCAGTTCGTCTGCGTCGAATAGAGGCTCCAGCCAGCTTCGGATCTCGTCGCTTGTGGTGCCGCACGAGCCGATCCAGCCGTCCCGGAAGAGTTGCGTGAAGTCGGTGTTGTTCAGGTGCCGTTGAGTTGGCCATCGGTCGTCGTCCCACGTGACGCGCAGATTGTCGCCACCTTTGGTCGTGTCGGCCGCAGATTCGTGCATGAGGTCGACGAGATCCAGTGGAAGATAGAGGCCCTTCATTAGCTCTGTCGACTGGCCGTCGTAGTCACTGGGGCGGACGATCTTGAGGTAGTGCGGTTGAGCGCTGAGCCGGTATTGCCCGACCGTGCCGGGTTGTTTCCCTGGATCAAGTGCGCGCATGCTGCGAAGTTGAGTCGCCAGTTGGGGATCGCCGCGGTAGGTCCATCCGCCATCGGGATCCTGCTTCATACGTTTGTACTGCACAAGGATGCCGCAATGTCGCTCGGCATGGTAGTAGATGAGGTCACTGCCTCTGGTGGTTTCCAGGTCGCGCTTGTTCGTGTTGAGGACAGTGAGCCTTTCGCCGCCACGAAGGCGGATCAGCATGCCCCGGGCGTTCCTGCGTGCGCGCCGTCCTAGAATGCCATCGAAGCGTTCCATGTCGCGATCGATAAGTGTGTCCTCGTCGTTGTAGCTGAGCCGCGCTGTCTCCAGCAAGGTGCGGCGCGTGTCCAGTTCGTCGGGCGGAGTCATTAGCGCGCGGCCTGGCTGGCCAAGGCGACGACCGAGACCGGATATCTCGGCGATGAGCCCGAGGGTGTCCTTTTCTTCGGCGAGTAAGGTTCGCCGTGCCTCGGTGATCCGCCTGGTACCGATGGGGTAGCCGCTCGCTTGTTCGATCAGGCCGGCTGCGTCACTCGTCAGCTCGCTCAATACACGAACAACGGCGGTAGAGCTTCCCTCGGGCAGAGCGCTCCTCGCGGTGTGCGCCGGGGCCACATGTGGCTTGATCTGGGGCGACACACGATCCAGCACAGCTTCAAGCGGAACCGGGCGCCGGAGTAACGAGATGCCGGAGACTTCGTACCGTCGGGCGAAGCTGGTTACTCGCACGCTACGGCGAAACGATCCGATCGCGATCGCTTCAACGGATGACGGCTCTGATGAGGACCGCGAGCAGATGACCGCGACGGCATACCTCGGCAGGTCATTGTCGATCGGGGCGCTGTCGGTGTAGCTATCGCGTACGAGCGTGTCGTTGAAGGCGATGCGGTGTCTCGGCTGATGATCGATGAAGATCGCCGGCATTTGGCTACTCCTTTCGCATCACTGTTCGCGCCCTACCGGCCACCGGCCCACAAGAACGTCGCGATGATGCAGGTCGGTCGAGCGTAGTGAGGTGATCTCAGCAAGGTTCGGCGGCCGAGTGGGGATGACACGGGCGTAACGTCCATACCGGACGGTGTTGGATATGGACGTGGAGCCATCGA